>CAZECJ010000052.1:0-18028 GCA_964510645.1 uncultured Verrucomicrobiota bacterium
GCGAACCTGTCGTCCGCCGGGTAGAAAAGTGTCTCATCGGCATTGACAACAAGCGTCTACGTAAAAATCGACCAAAGTTTTTACGTAGCGTGGAAAACGCCCCCCGCCCCGCCTGCCCCGCCCCCGCCCGGGGAATCGCGGCTCAAGTCTGCGGACCGTTTCCCGGCGGCGGCGGCTCGAAGATCTTGGCCTGGATGTCTTGGACGGCGTACGACGCCTTGGCCGGGAAATGGAAGATCGGAATCCCGGCCTGCGCCAGCGCATCGTCCACTTTCATGTCCCGCTCGGCTCGATCCGCCCGCTGATGGGTCTTGTCGTCCAGCTCCACCACGAACTGGATCGTCATGTCGTTCGGATCGCACGCCACGAAATCCACGTGCTTGCTCTGGACAACGTTGAGTGCCGTTTGCCGAGCGCTTTTATCCAGTCCCTGTTTGGGCTTCACCACGTCGAACAGCCGCACCTTGGAAAACAGCCGGTAATTTGCCCCCACCGCCGCCTCCAGCACTCGGAAGAACTTCAACTCCCCCGGCGACATCAGCGGCCCCGCACGTTCAAACTGATTCGCCTTCTTTCCCGCCCCCTTTTTCTTCTGCAAAGCCGCCACCACCAGGAGGGCCGCCGCCAAAAGGAAAATGAACATAATCCACGGCAAGAGCTTTAGGATCAATTCCATGCTCGGTCACCCTGTTTATGGCTTACATAATCGCACACCCGACCACGCAACCTCACATGCGGGGAATCGCGGCTCAAGCCTGAAGCAACCGCGCCCCACACTGAACCAGGTAGTCGGCAATACCATTGTAATATTCAGGGTCACGAGTTTTATCCTCCCCCGTCAAATCGCCAGTGGGTACAAATAGAACCATGCCCTTCCGAGATCGCGTCAGCAGCACTCGATAACTGTTACACCGAGTCTCGTGTTCTTTGCATGCAGCAGTCCAACCTGCGCCATTAAGCTTGTAGCACGACCATCCGCTGGCCTCACGGCGCAAATCCGCATCCCAGCACACGATGGCATAGTCAATTTCTAACCCTTGTATCTGATATTGGTTCTGAGTTTGTTCAAGCATGTTCGACGAACGCACATCGCCACTGGGCTCTAGCATCCACGGAACGATTTCTGGTTTCTCGCCGACAAATATCCCATCGGCCCGCAGGCGAAAACCCTGTCCAGAACCAATCAAGCCGCAGCGGTCTTCTCCTTGGCGCCTGTTGTTGGCCCATTGTTTTGCTGCGGATAGTTCGCGCGTTATCCATATGGCACTGTTGGCCGGAAGAGTGTGCGCAATCCGAGCGGCTTCACCCGGCTGGTTGGTCATGACGCAGTGGGCCCACCTTTCGAGCTCCCCGTTTCTGGTCTTTTGGTCGCGCATGGAGTGCGAAAGATGGGTGTGCTCGATTTGAACTCGCAGTGGGCTCGTTTTCCATTCCCTGTCTTGGGAAAATTCTTCCAATGCCAATGTTTCATCGGAAACGGCATAGGACCAGCCTTTTGCCTTCGCGGCCCCTAACCATGCGATGGCGCCCATTTCGTTCGTATTGATATGCTGGTTGTGGCCCATCAGCAGAACCAAGATGGACCCGGAACGATGCGACATCTCGTCGGCAATTAATAGCGCTTCGTCCTCGTCAAGTTCGTGGCGATTGACGATTTGGCCCTTTGCATATGTTCGTTGGGCTTCATCGAATATCATGATGCCGCCATCGGTGGACTCCGGTCGCCCGGACTCGCGAACCAATCCACGCCGCCCCCGGGCGGCCTCCAAAAACCGGTTGGCGCTGACGATTTTGAAATCCGTGTTTTTCGTCACGAACTTGACGCCACCACGAGTATATCCACCCAGCACTTTCGTGCGTTTGTTCGCGCACAAGCCCAAGTAGGACCGCTTCAAAGAGCCATTCAGCACCTTAACCAAGGGGGTGTTGCCCGTGACGAACACGGCATCGCTTCGAAACGGCTTGTGAAAAGCGAGCCGGAGACCCACCAGCGTTTTGCCAGCGCCTGGTGCTCCGGACACGATGATGATTTCATGTCGTTTCGCTGCGTGCGCTGCTTCTATTTCCGCCACCACAGAATGGAAACACTTGTCGATATTTTCCTGAGGAACGGCATGTTCCTTGATGGCGGAGACATCATGCTGCCCGTAGAGGGAAATAACCGCGTCAATGATTGTCGACGAAGGCTGAAAGGGCGATTGGTCCCACGCTTGGTAAGAGAAGGGCATTCCGGCGTGATCGACGTACGAATAGAGTTGCTGGAGGGTTGCCCCCAGATCGGCCACTTTGGTACTCACGACGTGGCGAAATATCTGAGCCCAATCATCCTGCCAGTCAACGGCTGGAATTCTGGTCGGCTTTGTACTCTGTCGGGAAACCAATATCGGGAACAGCATGGGCTTGGCCTGCTGCGTGCATTCGTGGAACTCCACGAGATTGATGCAGTAATTCATGACTTGATCGCGATCCGCCGCACCCGTTTCTCCCCGCTTGAACTCTAAAACAAACAAGGCTCCCGCAGCTACCAGAACAAAATCAACGCGTATGCCCCGGCGACGAAAGTCATATTCCGCCAAAACGCCGGTGACAAAATTGAAAGACGGATCCTGAAGAGTATTCTTTAGAATGCAGATGGTTTGTCGCCACTCGGCATCTTGGTCCGGATCTATCTGCCAAGCATCTTCCGCCGCGGCTTCGTGCAGGCGATCCACAACTGCGCTGATTTCGTCCTTTAGAAAACCTTCGCGCGAATTCTTGTACCAAGAAGCCATCGACCGTTCACTTCAGGCGGATTTCCACATTCTTCAGCATTTGCGAAGGGCGAAGCCCCACTGCCTTTGCCAGGCTAAAGATCGCTTTCAACGTCGGGCTTTTAATGCCACGCTCAAGTTGGCTGACATAAGTGGGATGATAACCGCTTTCGAATCCGAGTTTTTCCTGCGATAGGCCCGCCAGCTCTCTCGCTTTTCGCAACTCCTCCCCAAACGATTTCTCCAAATTCATGGCCCGTTTCCTTGCAACTATTAGACGCAGATGAATACTATTGATCTATAGACTATAGTATTTGTTTGCGCCTTTGCGCCGCTCCGGCATGGACGATCAGTCTACGGACGATGAGTCCACTTCCCCGCCCCAAACAGCCCGCCCCGCCCCGCCCGTCTAGAGTATTTTCATCCCTTTTGTAGCTGGCCTCGGTGAGGCCGGCCATGGGCGAACAGCCCCGGCCCCACCGGGGCCGGCTACAACCAATCCGGGAATGCCATCGTCCCGAGCCCCGATCGTCGAAATTCCCGTCAGGGTGAACCCATGCGCCGAATCGCGGAGGCCCGGACATCTCCGCGTTGAGTTTTCGCCGGCCCTGCGGCATACTGCGCGCATGACAATCGGATCCAGTGCCCTCCCGCCTGCGGCCGTTCCCGCCCGTTTCAAGGTCGTCCGCTTCCACTTGTCCAAGGGCGACGTCGCGTTCGAGGAAACCGTCGGCGAATTCGCCACCGAGGCGGACGCGCAGGCGTACCGCGCGGAACGCCTCCGGGATCCGGCGGCCACGCCCCGCTGGCCCGATTACGACGAGTACGGCGTATATCCGCTGGCCCCATGACGCCCTGCCCCATCTGCGCCGCGCTCGCCGACCGCGAGGACGCCTGCCAGAAATTCGGCTGGCCCGAAAACGACGTTGGCCTGCCGTCCGCGGTCGGACAGCTCGAGGTCGCGCGGGATTTCCGGCCCGGCAGCGAACGCAAGCGACAGCTGCTCCGGTGTCCGCGCTGCGGCACCGCCTACCTCTACGAAACCGACTACGAATATCTCGTCAACGGCACCGAAGACGAGCAGCACCTGACCCGCCTGACCGCCGCCCAGGCCGCCGAATGGCTCCGCGATCCGCCCGCCGGAACCGGCGGCTAAAGCGGTTTGTGAAATACGGTAGCCCCCCCCCGACGGGGTCGTCGGGGGCTCCAACGACAGAATCCCTGGCAGCTTGGAGCCGGGACGCCCTCGTCCCGTTCAGATTCGGCGGCTACAGAACAGATGGATAGACTCTGCCGGTGTTGCCCCATGGCCGCCGCACGCCGCAGCGCGGACGACCTACGCCCCCCGTACGTCCTTCAGCCTTCAGGCTGAATGTCCGAACCCCTCCGTGCCCTTCGCATTGCGATGGGGTGCCCCGTACGGGTCATGTTGAGCGGAGGCGCGCCGGAGTCGAAACATCTCGGCATCGCGAGAACGGCTGGCCGTTGCCCCATGGCCGAGATCCCTCGACCCGCCTTCGCGCGAGGCTCCGGCGGGCAGGCTAAGCTCGGGATGACAGCCCCTCCGTGCTTCCATTCGCGTCATTCGCGCCATTCGTAGTTAAACGTCTCCCCGATCCCTTCCCGTCTCTCCATGCGCTCTCTGCGTTCTCTGTGGCAATCCCCTCCCCGCCTTCCATTCGCGCTATTCGTGTCATTCGTAGTTACGGCCCCTCGCCCCGGCCCCTTTCGCGCCTTTCGCGTTTTTCGTAGTTGAACGTCTCCCCGATCCCGGCTCATCCGAAGGATTCGCCCTACCCCATCAATCCCTCTTTGTGATCTCTGCGTTCTCTGTGGAAAAACCCTCCCCGCCTTCCATTCGCGTCATTCGCGCCATTCGTAGTTAAACGTCTCCCCGATCCCTTCCCGTCTCTCCATGCGCTCTCTGCGTTCTCTGTGGCAAAACCCGGCTGTTCCCCGTTTTCGATCCCCTCAATGCGCCCAGACGACGGGCAGGCCGTGCCAATCCGTGGTATAGGCGGGCGATTTGCGGCGCTGGCGCATGTGCCATTTGTCGCTGAGCAGTTCGCTGGCGTAGCGGACGGCGCGGTGGGCGGGGCGGCGGTTCAGGGCGTCGAGGCGGTCCATCAGGCGGTCGGTGCGCGCGTCGTCGGCGGGCTGTTCCGCAAACAGCAGGCCCTGTTCGACGCCTTCGGGCGAAAGGTCGGGCAGGAGCACGCCCGCTTTCTGGTACGCCAGGCCGGGGCGGTAGATCCGCGTCAGCGCCTGGTCGGCGACGCGCACGAGCCGGCCCGTATCGCGCGTGGGCCGGTCGAGGACGAGCGTCGCGCCGTTGGCGTAGAACGGCTCCGCGTCGGTGAAGGGGCTGGTCTGCAGGAAGACCGTCACCGCGCTCGTCCGCAGCCGCTGGCGGCGCAGTTTTTCCCCGGCGCGCGCGGCGAAGGCGGCCACCGCGCCGCGCAGGTCGTCCAGCTGCGCCAGCCGCTCGCCGAAGCTGCGCGAGACGAGGATCTGTTTCCGCGGCGGCGGGATCCGCTCCAGCGGCAGGCACGAAACGCCGGCCAGCTCGCGCCCGATGCGCTCCATGACCACGCCGAAGGCCTTCCGCAGCAGGCGCGGGTCGGCCTCGGCCAGCGCGAGGGCGCTGGCGAGGCCCAGCCGCCGCAGGCGCTCGCCCCAGCGGGCGGAGATGCCCCAGACGTCCTCCGGCGCCAGCCCGGCGAGCGTGCCGCGCGGATCGGGCAGGCGCGCCCACTCGAGCACCGGGCCGGCCGGGCCCTGCCCCTTTTTCGCCAGCCGGTTCGCCACCTTCGCCAGCGTCTTGGTCGGGCCGATCCCGACGGAGACCGGGATGCCGGTCCATTGCTTGACCGTGCGCGCCATGTCCAGCCCCAGCGCGGACAAATCGCCCCGCGTTCCGGAGAGGTCCAGGAAGCATTCGTCGATGGAATAGGTCTCGAGGCGCGGGCAAAAGCGGGCGAGCGTCTGCATGACGCGGGCGGACAGGTCGCCGTAGAGCGCGTAGTTGGAGGAGCACGCGACCACGCCCTGGCCGCGCAGGGCGGCCTCGAGCTTGAACCACGGCTTGGCCATCGGGATGCCCAGCGCCTTCGCCTCGGCGCTGCGGGCGACGACGCAGCCGTCGTTGTTCGACAGCACGACGACGGGGCGGCCCTCCAGCGCGGGGCGGAACACGCGCTCGCACGAGGCGTAGAAATTGTTGCAGTCCACCAGCGCGAACACGGCGCCCTCCCGTCAGTACGAGCGGATGGCGTGGGCCACCACGCCCCAGATCACGAGCTCGGCGTCTTCGCGCACGACGATGGGCTTGTAGGCCGGGTTCTCCGGCTCCAGCCGCACCCCCTGCCGCCCCACGCGCAGCCGCTTCACCGTCAGCGCCCCGTCCACCACCGCCACGACGATGCAGCCCGACTTCGCCTCCCGCGAACGGTCCACCACCAGCAGGTCGCCGTCGCGGATGCCCGCGCCCGTCATGGAGTCGCCCTCCACCCGCACCACGAACGTCGCCGCCGGATGCGCCACCAGATGCGCGTTCAGGTCGAGGGGCCCTTCGAGATGGTCGTCCGCGGGCGAGGGAAAGCCCGCCGCCACGCGGCAGGTGTACCGGCGCAGGGGCCGGGCCGGCGCGTCCGCGGCGACGGGGCGGACGCTCCGGACGGAAACGGGACGTTGGACGGCGGCGCTCATAACTGAACCTTCGTTCAGAAACATACGGCCCCCGCCGGCGGAACGCAAGGCGATTTCCGCCCGCTTCCGGCATTGGGCGCATGGGAGTCCTGCGGAGGAAATCAGGAAGGATCAAAGGTAGGGACGGTTCTCCGAACCGTCCGGGCTGTTGGGTTTAGAAAGGCAGACGCCTCGGAGAGGCGTCCCTACCTGAAATCCAATTCGGGGCTGTGCGACCTTTTGCTACGGCTTCGCAGAACTTCCACCATCCCGCTATGCGGTCTCTGCGTTCTCTGTGGCAACCCCCTCCCCGGCCCCTTTCGCGTCTTTCGCGAGTTTCGTAGTTTATCGCCCGCTCCGGGTTGCATGGGGCGGACAACCCCGGCATAGTGGCCGGCATGGAAACGGTCGCGATCTATACGGACGGGGCGTGTTCGGGCAATCCGGGGCCGGGCGGCTGCGCCGCGGTGATCGTCCGGAGGGACCGCCGCACGGAACTGGCGCAGGGGTACCGGTGGACGACCAACAACCGGATGGAATTGGCGGGCGCGATCCTCGCGCTGCGGACGCTGGCCGAACGCGCGCAGGTGGAGATCCACACCGACTCCCAATACGTGGCGAAGGCCTTCCAGGAAAACTGGATTTTGCGCTGGAAGGCCAACGGCTGGCGGACGGCCGCGAAAACGGCCGTGCGGAACGTCGATCTCTGGCAGGCGCTGGACGCCGAGCTGGCCAAGCACGCGGCGCGGTTCCGCTGGGTGAAAGGCCACGCCGGCCATCCGGAAAACACGCGGTGCGACGCGCTGGCGGTGGCCGCCGGCCAAGGCGCGGAGCTCCTCGTCGACGGCGCATTCGAGCAAGACCATCCTCGGCCCACCGCCGGCGGTCCCCCGCCCCGCCCCGTCGTCCCGCGCGGCGAGACGCTCGAATTGTTCTAGTCCATCCGCCTCTTTCGCCCGTTCCGTACATATACAGTTATGTCTATATGTACATGCGTGGCGCCGGGTCTCGAAAAACCCGAAATTTTCCGAATTGGAGCCGGGACGCCCTCGTCCCGGTCTTGCTCCGTTGTCCGCCTCTTTTACCCGCCCCCTACATATACAGTTATGGCTATATGTGCATGCGAGCCGGCGGGAACGATCCGCGAACGGATGGGCGCGGGCGTTGCGTTTTCGCGGGGCGCGAGCCGCGATTTGTCGCAGGGGGGCAAGGATCCCGGCCCAGACCGGCTTGCGCGGAGACGCGGAGAGAAGCTTCACCCCCATTCGGACGGGCGCATCTTGGAGTGGAACGCCTCCCCCGATCCCGGCTCATCCGGAGGATTCGCCCCACCTAATTTTCCCCGGTCCTTTTCGGGCTTTTTCCGCCACGGGCGGACTGGCGCGGGTTTCGCAGTTTCCGGCCGCTACAGCTCGGTGTACTTCTTGGCGCTGCCTTTGGACTTGCGGACGGGATACTTGCGGGCGTTGACGCGGATTTTCTTGCGGATTTCCGTCGGCAAATCGAGGTCCATGCGGTCGGCCAGCAGGAGCGCGTAGTTGACGACGTCGGCGAGCTCCTGCGCGATGGCCTTGCGGCGCTTCCGGTCGCGGATGCGCGCTTCGCATTCGGCGTCCGTGCACCACAGGAATTGCTCCTGCAGTTCGGCGGCCTCGATGGCCAGGCCGGCCACGAGATTCTTCGGCGTGTGGAACTGCTTCCAATCCCGCGCGTCGCGGAACTTCACCACTTCGTCCCTCAGGCTCTTCCAGTCGTTTTTCATGGGGCGGGAATCTACCAGCCCCCCGCGCTTCCGGCCAGTCCATATATCGAAGTTGATGATTGGATATTGAATATTAGACATTGGATATTGAGATGTCTTTTTCCCGCCAGGTCACCGCCCTGGCCTACAGATATCCATTCGCCTGATAGGCCCGTGCGGCGCGTTGTTTGGACTGCGGCGGCACGACGCCGCTTTGGACGCCGCGACTTGTCGCGGCGTCGGAAAGCGCGGTCATGCCCGCGCACTCCAAAACGGAATTTCCGCCATGGCTGCTTCTCTGACGCGCTACCGGCTCCTCTTCTGGCTCCTCTGGGCCGACCGCGAGCGAAATCTTCGAGATCGGGAGATGCAGCTTTGTAAAAGTGGGCTATAGTCTAGAGGCGCTCACACGCTACAGAAGGAGACCGATCATGATCCAAGCCTATGCCGCCATGGAACCCAAAGGCGAACTCCGCCCCTTCGAATACGATCCCGGCCCGCTGCCGTCCGACGAGGTGGAAATCGCGGTGCGGTTCTGCGGCATCTGCCACAGCGACCTGAGCATGATCGACAACGAGTGGGACCTGAGCCGCTATCCGCTCGTGCCCGGCCACGAAGTCGTCGGGGATATCGTCCAAACCGGCGCACAGGTCCGGAATCTCCGCATCGGCCAGACCGTCGGGCTGGGCTGGCACTCGCGGTACTGCGGGACGTGCGGGTCCTGCCGCGAGGGCGACCACAATTTCTGTCCGGAGGGTCAAGGCACGATCGTCGGCCACCACGGCGGCTTCGCCGACCGGGTGCGCGCGGCGGCATCCAGCGTGGTCCCCATTCCGGAAGGCGTGGATCTCGAATCGGCCGGTCCGCTCTTCTGCGGCGGCATCACGGTCTTCAATCCGCTGGTCCAGTTCGGAGTGAAGCCCACCGACGCGGTGGCGGTGATCGGCATCGGGGGCCTCGGCCACATGGCGCTGATGTTCCTGCGCGCCTGGGGCTGCGACGTGACGGCCTTCACGTCCAGCGCCGCCAAGAAAACGGAAGCCTTGCGCCTGGGGGCGCACCAGACGCTGGACTCCCGCGATAAAAATCAAATCCAAGCGGCGGCCGGGCGGTTCGATTTCATCCTGTCCACGGTGAACGTGAAGCTGGACTGGAATCTCTATTTGAACACCTTGAAGCCCCGGGGGCGCCTGCATTTCGTCGGCGCGACCTTGGAACCGATCGACGTCGGCGTGTTTGCGCTGATGACGGGGCAGCACTCGATTTCCGCCTCGCCGGTGGGCAGTCCGGCCACCATCGCGAAGATGCTGGAATTCACCCGGCGGCACCACCTCAAGCCCGTGATCGAGAAGTTCCGGTTCGAGGACGTCAACGCGGCGCTCGCGCATTTGCGCAGCGGCCAAGCCCATTACCGCGTGGTGCTCTGCCGCTGACCCTGCTCCCCCCTTGCCATCCTTGCGCTCTCTTCCATCCAATATATACAGATATGGCTATATGTGCATATGTATTTCGGGCAGGGCCTCAAGGCCGATCCCGAATCGCGACATGCCCGCCAGGATCTTGGCGCAGGCGGATGTGTTTGGCCGCGAATTCCGTTCCCGATCCGGTTCGTCCGCTTCCGATCTCCTGGAGAGTCGAAACGCCGCCTTCCTTCCTCGGCGTCTCCGTGCCTCCGCGAGAAAATGCCTGCCCCCCCCTGGCGCCTTTACGCGCTTGGCGACAGACGAATGCCCGATCCCGAACGCCGACGGCGCGGCGTCCCGACCCTATTCCGCTCTTCTCCGGCACACGGTGGCGAACATCTCCCCCGGCTCCCTTTGCATCCTTCGCGGCCTTGGCGGGCGGCGGTTTTTTCGGCCGCTCCTACCAGCGCAGGGTGCGGTTGGTCTGGAATTCCCCGCAGTAGATCCGCAGTTCATTCGGCGGAACGAGGGGCACCACGATTTCCAGCTGCACGCCCTCGGAACGGGGCCGGATCTTGAATTTCTTGCCGCCCATGAGCGCCTTCGTCTTGGCATCGTACGGGATGGCCCGGATGAGCAGCAGCTGGTCGGTGAAATTCTTGACGGTGAAATCCACCCGGAACTCGTTGTTCGGAAGCCGGTGGGTCTTGACGTCGGAAACGGAAATCGGTTCGGCCACGCCCAAGACCTGGTTCTGCGCGTCGAATTTACTCAGCGCCCGGCGGACGGCCTCGTCTTCCTTCTGGCGTTTCTTTTCCTCGGCGAGATCCCGCTGGAATTTCGCGGCGGCCTTGGGATCGTAGCCGTACTGTTTCCGCACCGCTTCCGACAACGAGGCGAATTGCAGCTTGGTCACGCCCCCGTCGTGGCGGAAGGTCAGGCCGTCCGGCTCGGCCAGACGGATCTCGACGTGGCGGAAAACATAGCCGTCGTTGGTGACCAAGTCGTTGGTGCCCGGCGGCAGGTCGGGCGCGACCGGCGTCGCCGTCCGGAACTTTTCGCGCATGGCCGGGTCGGGGATATCCGAGAAGTACGCCTTGCCGACGCCGCCGTCGTGCGAGAAATACACGGCGTAGGCATCGACTTTCTTCACCACGACGTCGCGATAGATCCGACCGGACCGCGTCGCGA
Source organism: uncultured Verrucomicrobiota bacterium (assembly GCA_964510645.1). Taxonomy (GTDB): domain Bacteria; phylum Verrucomicrobiota; class Kiritimatiellia; order CAIQIC01; family Lenti-01; genus Lenti-01. Next base: position 10,773 of record CAZECJ010000052.1, read on the forward strand.
GATCGTTGGGGCCCGGCGGTTCCTCTTTCTCGTCGAGGCCTTTCTGCTCCGGTGTCAGGTACGACGCCAGCTTCTTGTAGTATTCGCGCAGCTCGGGCAGGACGGCCTTGTAGGGGATCTTGACGTCGCCGCCGTCGTGCCGGATGAAGTAGCCCTTGTTGTCGTAGCGCAGCACGACGACGTTGGTATAGGTCTCCCCCGTCAGCGTGAGCATCTCTTCCGCCCCGGACGCCAGCGGCCCGGCGAGAAGAACGGCCAGAAAGGCCCAGCGAGCGTTCATGGGACATTCCTTTCCATGCCGTTTAGGATACACGCTTGGCCACCCTTCGGAAAGTCCCAACCGAAAATATTCCGCAACATTTTTTCGCCCAGCGCATTCCGTCCGGCGGCGCGGACTCGGCGTTGGCCCCGTTCCGCAGCCAGCGGGCGGTCCGCGCGCCCGGGAAGCCCAGCGCTGGTCCGGCCCCTGCTTTCTTGACAAATCCCCCCCCGCGCCGTTCAATGTGCGGCTGATTTGGCCCCAAAGGAAAAACCCATGTTCAAGCCCGTTTCCAGCAAGTTGTCGTTCCCCCAGATGGAGGAAGAAGTCCTCCGGTTCTGGCAGGAAAACGGCACGTTCCAAAAGTCCATCGACGAGCGCAAGGGCGCGAAGGAGTACATCTTCTACGACGGCCCCCCCTTCGCCACGGGCCTGCCGCACTACGGCCACCTGCTGGCCGGCACCATCAAGGACATCGCCCCGCGCTACCAGACGATGCGCGGGCATTCCGTCGAGCGCCGCTTCGGCTGGGATTGCCACGGGCTGCCCATCGAGGCCCTCGCGCAGGAAAAACTCGGCCTCTCCGGCGCGGCGGACATCGTCGCCAACGGCGTGGACGTCTTCAACGAGACCTGCCGCTCCATGGTGCTGACCTACGTCGAGGAATGGCGCAAGACGGTGACCCGCATGGGCCGCTGGGTCGATTTCGACAACGACTACAAGACGATGGACGTGACCTTCATGGAGTCCATCTGGTGGGTCTTCAAGCAGCTCTGGGAACAGGGCCGCGTCTACAAGTCGCACCGCATCATGCCGTACTCCTGGAAACTGAACACGCCGCTCTCCAACTTCGAGGCCGGCAGCAACTACCAGGACGTGCAGGACCCCTCCATCACCGTCCGGGTAAAGCTTTCCAAGCTGCCGACCGGGCTCGCCGCCGGCTCGCCGGTCTTCGCCCTGATCTGGACCACTACCCCGTGGACGCTCTACGGCAATCTCGCCATCTGCGCCGGGGCGGACATCGATTACGTCGCCGTGCGCGACCTGTCGGACAAGAACGTCTATATCCTCGCGGAGGCGCGGCTCGCGGCCTACTACAAGAAGGCCGAGCAGTACGAGAAACTGGCCGCCTGGAAGGGCTCCGACCTCGCTGGATTGACCTACGAGCCGATTTTTCCGGTCTTCGCGGACACGCCCGGCGCGTTTCGCGTCCTCAACGACGGCTTCGTCAGCACCGAAGACGGCACGGGCTTCGTGCACATCGCCCCCGCGTTCGGCGAGGACGACTTCCGCGTCTGCAAGGCCGCCGGCATCCCGCTGCGCGACTACCTCGACGACGTCTGCGCCTTCACCGAGTCCGTTCCCGAATACCACGGCGTGTTCTGCAAGGACGCCGACAAGCAGATCATCCGCTCGCTCAAGGATTCCGGCAAGCTGGTGCACCAGTCCACGCTCGTGCACTCGTATCCCTTCTGCCCGCGCACCGACACGCCGCTCATCTACCGCGCCATCGAGGCCTGGTACGTGCGGGTCGAAGACCTGCACGACCGCCTCGCGGCCAACAACGCCGGCGTCCATTGGGTGCCGCAAGCCGTCGGCGAAAAGCGCTTCGGCAACTGGCTCAAGGAAGCCAAGGACTGGAACATCTCCCGCAACCGCTTCTGGGGCTCCTGCATCCCCGTGTGGGTGTCGGAAGACGGGAAAGACATGGTCTGCGTCGGCTCCATCGCCGAGCTCGAAAAACTGTCCGGCCAGAAGGTCACCGATCTCCACAAGCACCACGTCGACAAGATCACGTTCGCGCTCAACGGCAAGACCTACCGCCGCACGCCCGAGGTGCTCGACTGCTGGTTCGAGTCCGGCTCCATGCCCTACGCCCAGCAGCACTATCCCTTCGAGCGCGCGAACGAGCTGGACAAATTCTTCCCCGCCGACTTCATCGCCGAGGGCCTCGACCAGACGCGCGGCTGGTTCTACACGCTGATGCTCCTGGGCACGGCGCTGTTTGACCAATCGCCGTACAAGAACGTCATCGTCAACGGCCTCGTTCTCGCCGAGGACGGCCGCAAGATGTCCAAGCGCCTGAAGAACTACCCCGACCCCATGCACATCCTGAACACCTACGGGGCGGATGCGCTGCGGCTCTACATGATCAATTCCCCCATCGTCCGCGCGGAGGACCTGTGCTTCTCCGAGCAGGGCGTCCTGCAGTCTCTCCGCCACCTTCTCATCCCGTGGTGGAACGCCTATTCCTTCCTCGTCACCTACGCGAACGTGGATGGGTGGCAGCCAAAGGAACAGGGTTCAGGGTTCGGGGTTCAGGATCGGCCATCCACCACCAACCATCCACCATCAACCTTCGCCGCCTCAGGCGGCGGCTTGATGGACCGCTGGATCCTCTCCACCCTCGACCGCGTCACCGGCGAAGTCGTCGCCGCCATGGACACCTACGACCTGCAGCAGGCCGTGCGGCCGCTCGTGCAGTTCATCGACGACCTCACCAACTGGTACATCCGCCGCTCGCGGCGCCGCTTCTGGAAGAGCGAGGACGACGCCGACAAGCTGCGCGCCTACGAAACCCTGCACGCGGTGCTCCTGCGCCTGTGCCAGATCGCCGCGCCGTTCACGCCGTTCATCTCGGAGGAGATCTACCGCAACCTGCGCGTGGCCGGCATGCCCGAGTCCGTGCACCTCAGCGACTACCCCCTCCCCGGCGCCCTCGCCCGCGACGCGGCCCTCGAAGCCCAGATGGCCCAGGTCCAGCAGGCCGTCGGCCTCGCCCGCCAGCTGCGCGCCGATTTCAACCTCAAGGTCCGCCAGCCGCTGGCCACCCTGCACGTCGTCTGCCGCGACGAAGCCATCCTGAACCTCATCCGTCCGCTCGCCGACATCGTGGCCGACGAGCTCAACGTCAAGGAAGTCCGCTTCGGCCGCGACGAAACCGCGCTGGCGGAGTTGTCCGCCAAGGCCAACTACAAGACCCTCGGCTCCAAGCTCGGCGGCCTGATGAAGAAAGCCGTCGCCGCCATCGCCGCCTTCACCCCTGCGCAGATCGCGACGCTCCTCGATGGCGGCCAGGTCGCGCTCGAGCTCGACGGCAAAGCGATCGTCCTCGAGCCCGCCGACGTCCTCATCCAGCGCACGCCCAAGGCCGGCCTGGCCGTCGCCTCCAGCGGCGCGTTGGTCGTCGCCCTCGAAACCGCGCTAACCCCCGCCCTCGTGCAGGAAGGCCACGCCCGCGAGCTCATCAACCGCATCCAGAATCTCCGCAAGGACCGGGATCTGGACGTGGCCGACCGCATCGCGCTGGAGATTTCCGGCGACGCCGAACTGCTCGCCGCCGTCGAAGCGCACCGCGAAACCATCGCCGCCGAAACCCTCGCCGAAAAGCTCGACGCCGTACCCGGCGCCGGCGAGGTCGACGTCAACGGCCACGGCTGCGCGATCGAAATCGCCAAGATCTAGCGACCGAAACGGCGCGATTTCCCGGAGATCGAGCCGCGCGTCCCCATGCCAAGGGCTACTTGCCCTTGCCGTCGCAGCCCTTGGCGAAGGGACAGCCGTTGCAGCCCGTCAGGCAGGCGCAGGATCGGTTTTGGGCTTCCTGCTGCTTTTTCCAGTTGCGGCGGATGCGCCAGGCCAACCAACTCGCCGCGCCGGCCACCACGACGCCCACCGCGATCCAGTCTGCCCACTGCGCGCTCACGTCACAGCGTTCCCCACCCCAGCGCCAGTCCCAGACGGTAGACGGCAAAGGTGACGATCCACGCCACGGCCGTCATGCCCAGCAGCATGCCGATGGCCCAGCCCCAGGAATCCGTCTCGCGCTTCGTCGCGGCGATGGTCGCGACGCACGGCGCGCTCAAAAGGCAAAACAGCATCATCGCCAGCCCTTGCAAAGGCGTATAGTTTTTCCGCAGCGTCTGCCGCAGCCCCTCCGAGCCTTCGTTCGCGCTCCCCAGCGAGAATACGATGCCCATCTGCGCCACGAACACTTCCTTGGCCGCGAACGCGCCGACCAGCGCCGTCCCCACGCGCCAGTCGAAGCCGAGGGGCCGAAGGACCGGTTCGAGGACTTTGCCGAGGCGGCCGATGGCCGTATGCTCCAGCGTTTCCGCTTCCCGCGCGGCTTCCAGCGCCGCCGCCGCCTCCGGCGTGGCCGCCGCCGCGACGGCCGCCGCGTAGTCGCGGCTGAATTCCGCGCGGCGCGGGAAGGTGCCCAGCGCCCAGAGCAAGATCGAAATGGCGAGAATCACCGTGCCGGCCTTCTGCAGGTACATCCACGCGCGATCCCACATGTGGATGCCCACGGAGCGCCAGGTCGGCAACCGGTAGGGCGGCAGTTCCATCACGAAGGGCGCGCTCTCGCCGCGGAACAGCGTGCCGCGCAGCAGGCGCGCCACGAGCACCGCCACCAGGATGCCGGCCATGTAGATGCCCCACAGCACCCAGCCGCGCCACCGCGGCGCGAAAAAAGCCGGAATCAGCAGCGCGTAGATCGTCATGCGCGCGCCGCAGCTCACGAACGGCGCCACCAGGATCGTCGTGAACCGGTCGCGCTTGTGCTCCAGCGTGCGCGTGGCCAGGATCGCCGGGACGGTGCAGCCGAGGCCGATCAGCATCGGGATGAAGCTCTTGCCGTGCAGGCCCATCTTGTGCATCACGCGGTCCATCAGGAACGCCACCCGCGCCATGTAGCCGGTGTCTTCGAGGAACGCGATGGCCAAAAACAGCAGCAGGATGTTCGGCAGGAACGAAATCACGCCGCCCACGCCGCCGATCACGCCATCCAGGAGCAACGATTGCAGCAGCGGCGCCGCGCCCGCGGGCCAAGCCGCCGCGAGGTGCCCGGACAGCCAGCCCAGGCCGGCTTCGATCCATTGCATGGGCGGCTCGCCCAGCGCGAAGACGAGATTGAAGACGCCCCACATCAGGAACACGAAGATCGGCAGGCCCCAGACCCGGTGCAGCAGCAGATTGTCGAGGCGCAGCGTGCGGGAACGCCGCACGTAGGGCGAAGAATCCCGCGTGGCCTCCGTCGCCGCTCCCAAGGCGAAGCCATAGCGCGCCTCCGCCATCTGCACGTCCAGCGGCCGCCCGCCGCGTTTTTCCAGGCGCGCCCCTTCGCGCGCGGCCGCCGCCTGCGCCCCGGCGGGCGCATGCGGATCCGGCAGGCCGTCCAGCAGGGCGATGGCGCGCCGCCGCGCCGACACCGCGTCGTCGCCTTCGAACTGCTCCGCCACCGCCGCGATGGCGCTTTCCATGTCGAGGCCGTAGTTCACCCGGCTCGTGCAGGGCTGCCCTCCCGCCGCGACCAGCTGCGCGGCCGCCAGCAATGCGCCGGCGCCATCGCCCCGGCTGCCGTTCGTCGGCACCACGGGGCCGCCCAGCAGCGCGGACATCAGTTCCAGGTCGAATGTCAGGCCGTGGGCTTCGGCTTCGTCGCTCATATTGAGCGCATAGACCGTCGGCACGCCCATTTCCGTGAGCTGCGCGGTCAGATGCAGGTTCCGCTCCAGATTCGTCGCGTCCAGCACCTGGATCACCGCGCCGGCGCGGCCCGACAGGATTTCGTCGCGGGCGATGGCCTCTTCCGGCGAGGCCGCGAGCAGGCTGTAGACGCCGGGCAGATCCACGAGCTCGATCTCGACGCCGTCGCGGACGAACTGCGCCGACTTCTTCTCGACGGTCACGCCCGGATAGTTGCCGACGTGCTGGTGCGCGCCGGCAATCCAGTTGAACAGGCTCGTCTTGCCGCTGTTCGGATTGCCCGCCAGCAGCACGACCAGCCGGGGAACTTCGGATTTGGCCTTGCCGCCCATCGTTCCCCGCTCAAATCAAGCCCGGACGCCACTTCACGCGGATATTTGCCGCTTCCGCCTTGCGCATCGACAGCCGGTAGCCGCGCACTTCCACCGCGATGGGATCGCCCAGCGGCGCCACGCGCTCTACCGCGATCAGCACGCCCGGCGTCACGCCCATCTCCAGCAAGCGCTTCCGCAGCGCACAGTCCACGTTCACCGACATCACCACGCCGCGCACGCCCGGCGGCAGCTCGTCGAGGCCCGATTCCACGCCCGGCGCGCGTTCGCCCTTGGCCGTTTCGCGGGTCTTGACCCATTTTTCGATCATGCCGGGGTGGCCGCGCAGGAAATCCCCCAGCAGCGCCATGCGGTCCAGCACCAGCGGCGTCGCATCGTGCTCCATGCCGCACGCCGTCACCTCGGCATCTTCCTGCGCCAGCCCGAGGGTTTCCGTAAAAAAGCGCCGCAGCGCCACGTGCCGCCCGGACACGTCTTCCGCCACCTGCCGCCCCTTCGGCGTCAGCCCCACGACCCCATACGGCGCGTAGTCCGCCAGCCCCTGCTCTTTCAGCGACTTCAGCGCGGCCGTCACGGTCGACGGTTGCACGTCCAGCGCATCCGCGATGTCGCCCGTCCGCGCCCCGCGCGGCGTCTCCGACAGGCGCAAGATGGTCTCGAGATAGTCTTCCGCCTTCGCGCTGAGCCGTTCGATCTTCATCGCCTTTTCGTGTCCTCTCGAAATGTTTGAAGGTTCAAACATTAACACAGGCGCGTCAAAAGTAAAGCGGACGCAGTGCGCCGTTCTGCGTGCCAACGCCCTCTTGGCGGTTGCTTGCGGGGCGGGTTCCGCTAGAATGCCCCCATGCCCAACACCAGCCAGCGCGTCGGACGTTTCACGGAATCGGTCATTCGCCGCATGACGCGCGTCGCCATGGAGTGCGGCGCGGTCAACCTGTCGCAGGGCTTCCCGGACTTCGACCCGCCGGAAGAGCTGCGCGCCGCGCTGGAGAAGACGGCGCACGCCGGCCCTCACCAGTACGCCGTGACCTGGGGCGCGCCGAACTTCCGCCGGGCCTTGGCGCGCAAACAGAGCCGGTTCACCGGCCTCCCCATCGATCCCGACGCGAACCTCGTCGTGACCTGCGGCAGCACCGAAGCCATGATGGCCGCCATGATGACGGCCTGCAATCCGG
>CAZECJ010000053.1:0-18002 GCA_964510645.1 uncultured Verrucomicrobiota bacterium
TCTTCGGTCAGGTAGCGGTTCATGTGGTCGCACATCAGCGTGACCGCGCGCAGTTTCTTGCCCTTGGCCTTCTTGATCTCTTCGAGGGCGAAGTGCACGTTGGCGCCGGAGGACACGCCGCAGTAGACGCCTTCCTCGAGCCACAGGCGGTGCGTCATCTCGCGGGCGATGGTATCGGTCACCATCACCAGCTCGTCGATCAGCCCGTCCGCCTTGAGCATCTGCGAAACGATGCCGCCCTTGATCGGCGTGGACGGAAAGTCCATGCCGACGTGCCACGGTTCCTTGGAGCTCGCCGGCTGGATGCCGATGACCTTCAGGTTCGGAATTTCCTTCTTCAGGACCTTCGCGATGCCGGCGACGCTGCCGCCGGTGCCGATGGACTGGACGAAGACGTCGAGCTTGCCGTCGGTCTGCTCGAGGATTTCCTGCGCGGTGACGTAGTGCGACTTGCAGTTGTCCTCGTTGCTGAACTGGCGGGCCCACCAGATCTTTCCGGGGTGGTTCGTCTCGTCCTCCAGGCAGAGCTGGCGGCCGGGCAGTTCCACTTCGGCGCCGGCGATGCTGCGTTCCTTCAGGTGCTCGATGTCGTCGGGCTCCATCAGGCGCACTTCGGCGCCGACGTTCCGCATCATCTTCGATTTTTCCGCGCCGGCCTTGCCGGGCATGGTTTCGTAGATGGTGACGTTGTAGCCCAGCATGCGGCCCACGCTGGACAGCGCGAAGCCGGTGTTGCCGGTGCTCGACTCGATGATGGTGGCGCCGGGCTTGAGTTCGCCCCGGGCCGCCGCAGCCTGGATCATCTCCAGCGCGATGCGATCCTTCAGGCTGCCCGACGGATTCATGTACTCCAGCTTGACCAGGATCTCGGAGCCCGTGCCCGCGGGAATCTTGTTCAGCCGGACCATCGGGGTGTTCCCGATGAGTTCGAGCATGCTGTCGTAGATCTTCTTTCTCGGTTCCATGCGCGCCTTATTCCAGTTCCTGGCCGACCTTCATGGCCTTGGCCTTGTCGATAAAATAGCGGCCGGTCGCGATATCGAAGACGGCCATGCCCATCGGGTTGAACATGATCGGCATTTCCTTCGGCCAGGCGGCCATCGCGTTGTGGTAGACCACGTCGGCGATGTTCTTCGTGTCCTTTTCCTGCAGGCCGCGCTCGAGGTGCATCATCTCGATGTCGGTCTTCTCGCGGCAGACTTCCTCCCAGTCGTCCACGATGATGGCCTTCGTGAAGTCGAGGATGCCGGTCTTGTAGTCGCGCAGGGAGCAGTTGAGCTGCAGCGAGCCAGCCTTGGGCTTCAGGTCCACGTACGGGGCCTTCGAGACCGTGCAGGTGATGAAGATGTCCGCGTCCGCGTAGGCTTCCTGCCAGGACTTGACCACGACGGTCTGGTCCTTGGCGGAGCCGGTGATCGTCGCAGGATCGATGCCGCGGATGTCGAAGAGCGAGATCTTGCCGATCTGGCCCTTCATGATTTCGGACACCATCTCGTAGTGGCGGCGGCCGATGGGGCCCCAGCCCATGATGGCGACGTTCGCCTTCTGCTGCGGGCGGGCCTTGAGGAAGTGGCGGATCATCATGCCCGACACGGAGGCCGTGCGCACGACGCTCAGGAGCGCCGTGTTGATGACGGCGACCGGGATGCCCGTCTCAGCCTGGTTCAGCACCACGACGCTGTGCGCGCGCGGCAGGCCTTTGTCGATGTTGCCCGGGAAGCTGGCGATCCACTTGATGCCGGCCAGATTGACGTCGCCGCCGACGAACGCGGGCATGGCGATGATGCGATTCACCGGTTCGCGGTAGCGCAGGTAGGGCTTCACCGGCTGGGCGTAGTCCTTCTTGTCCAGGCAGGCGACGGCCTTTTCGAGGTTGTCGATCGTCTCGTTCCAGCGGATGCCGATCTTCAGCAGGTCTTTTTCATTCAGATAGAGCATGGATTTTCCTTGGGGTTCGTATTTTGACGGTCCGGATCCGGAGCGGATCCTAGAAATTGTGCGGGATGAAGTTCTTGCCGTGCGGCTCGATGAACATGGAGGCCAGTTTCAGCTTCTTCATGCGCATGAAGTTCTTCCAGCGCTCTTCGCCGATCGCCGCGCGGATCGTGCCGGGCTTCAGCTTCCGCTGCGGAAACGACGCGGACAGCGCGACGGAAATGGTGTTGAGGCTTTCTTCCTTGCCCTTGAGGGTCAACTTGACCACGAAAGCGCCATCGACGCTGGGGCTGGTGAAGCGGTATTCGTTGTTGATCTTTTCGACGAGCATGCGCGGTCCTCCGTCCTTGTCGGGTTGCGAATTCGTCTTCCGGACGGCACAGGCGCGAGCCCGTCAGGACCGGCCAAAAGGCGCGTTTTCAAGAGTGGACAATGTGCCAAGAAGAGGCCCCCAGCGTCAAGCAAGACCTTGGCGCCCTTTTCCGACGTTTTTGTCGCTTCCGGCCGCGCCGCGGCAAGAAAAACGCAAGGGAGCCGGAGCTCCCTTGCGTTTGCGCGCACGCCGGGGTGCGGATTACTTCTTCGCCGGAACGGGGGTCTTCGCGTACTCGATCGCGAAGCCGGCGTAGAACGCCGTCGCGCGGGTCAGGTGCTCGATATCGATTTCCTCGTTCGGGAAATGCGCGAACTTCTCGTGGCCCGGTCCGAAGCCGATCACCGGAATGCCGAACATGCCGCAGATGGACACGCCGTTGGTGCTGAATACCCAGTAGGACACCACGGGATCCTCGCCGAGCGCGGCCTTGTAGCCGGCGACGGCGCTGGTCACGTACGGTGTCGTTTCCTCGATGTGCCAGGTGGGGAAATACTTCTTGGTGGGATACACCAGGCCCGTCCAGCTCGGAACGGAGTATTCCAGCACGCGGATTTCCGCGCCGGCTTTCTGCACGCCCGGCAGAGCCTTCAGTTCGGCGACGCTGGTCTCTTCGTTCTCGCCCGTCGTCAGGCGGCGGTCGAGATGGATCGTGCAGCTGTCCGCCACCGCGCAGAGGCTCGGCGAGGTCGAGCGGATGTGGCTGATCGTCACCGTGCCCTTGCCCAGCGGCTTCGTCGGCGGCAGGCGCGCGTTGAGCTTTTCGATGTCCTGGATGATCTCGGCCATCTTGTAGACGGCGTTGACGCCGCGTTCGGGGGCCGAGCCGTGGCAGGAGACGCCCTTGGTCTCGATTTCGATCTCCATGCGGCCGCGGTGGCCGTGGTAGATCTGCAGGCTGGTCGGCTCGGTCGAGACGACGATTTCGGGGCGCAGCTTGCCTTCCTTGACGATGTACTGCCAGCACAAGCCGTCGCAATCCTCTTCCTGTACGCTGGCGACCACCCAGATCGTCAGCTCTTTCGGCACCATCCCGAGGTCCTTCAGCATGGCGATGGCGCAGATGGAGGTAATCACGCCGCCCTTCTGGTCGGTGACGCCGCGGCCGTAGACCTTGCCGTCCTTGATGATGGACGGATAGGGCTGGACCTTGTTCCACAGGGTGATGTCGCCGACGTCGACGGTGTCGCAGTGGCCGTCGAAGGCGATCACGCGCGGGCCGTTGCCGATGCGGCCGAGCAGGTTGCCCATGCCGTCGATGACGACTTCGTCGTAGCCCATCTTCTTCATGGCCGCGGCCATGAACTTGACCACGTCGCCCTCCTGGCTGCTCAGGGAGGGGATGCTGGCGACGTCTTTCAGGAAATTCGCGATTTCGCCTTCGCGCTTTTTGGCTTCCGCGTACAGTTTCGAACTCATTCTTCTCTTCTCCTTCTCTTGTTTACAGGGCTTTCAGCACGCCGGTGGCGGCATTGAAATCGTCGATCAGGCGGTCCCATTCGGCGACCTGGGCCGGATCGAACACGCTCTTCCAGAAATCCTCGTCCCACAGGGCGCGCAGCTCTTCGCTGTCCTTGCCCTGCTGTTCGACCCAGGTGAAATACTTGAAGTTGTGCAGCGCCTTCCGGTCGAAGTAGGTCAGTTCGCGGAAGGTCGTCGGGTTGCAGCCTTCGAGATAGCGGGCGTAGTGGCGGGCGGCCAGGTCGGCGCTGTAGGGGCCGTGCTGCTGGGCCATTTCGGCGACGCGCGAGGCATACAGGTCCATCGAGTCCGTCAGCGGCAGGAAGATCACGTCGCGGCCGTCCATGTCGTAGTGGCGCGCGGTCCAGATGGCCGCCACGAGGTTGCAGATGCCGGAGATGCCGGCGGCCGGCAGCTTCGCGAGCACGTCCTCGCCCACGCCTTGCTTCTTCAGGTAGTCGCGACCGACCTTTTCGTTGAAGAGGCGCAGGATCTGCATGACCTGCTCGTCGTCCACCGCCGCGATGGCGTCCGTATTGCGCACGTTGTGGATCCACGGGATGTGTTTGTCGCCGATGCCCTCGATGCGGTGCGCGCCGAACCCGTACTGGTAGAGCGTCGGACACTGCTGGGCTTCGCTGGCCACCATGCGGAGGTTCGGATGCTTCGTCCGCAAGTAGTCGCCGGCCGCGATCGTACCGGCCGAGCCCGTCGCGCTGACGTAGCCCGCCAAGCGGCTGTGGTGCGTCTTGAAGTTGTTTTCGTAGATTTCCTGGATGACGCCGCCGGTCATGTTGTAGTGCCAGATGGCGTTGCCGAACTCCTCGAACTGGTTGAAGATCACGATCTTGTCGCCGCGCTCGCGCCGGAGCTGCCAGCACATGTCGTAGATTTCCTTCACGTTCGACTCGGTGCCGGGCGTAGCGATGATCTCGTCGGTCTTGATGCTCTTGAGCCACTGGAAGCGCTCCTGGCTCATGCCTTCGGGCAGGATGGCGATAGCCGGGCAATTCAGCAGCGCGCAGTCGTAGGCGCCGCCGCGGCAGTAGTTGCCCGTGGACGGCCAGACGGCCTTCTGCGTCGTCGGATCGAAGTTGCCGCTGACGAGGCGCGGCACCAGACAGCCGTAGGCCGCGCCCACCTTGTGCGCGCCCGTCGGGAAATAGCGGCCCATCAGGCCCACGATCCGGGCGTCCACGCCCGTGATTTCCTTCGGGAATTCCAGCCAGTTGCCTTCGCCAAAGCCGCCGGTCTTGGGATCGTTCTTCCACGTGATGCGGAAGAGGTTGAGCGGATCCACCGCCTGCAGGTCGATCTTCTTGAGCTTCTCCTGAACCTTCGCCGGCACCAGCTTGGGATTCTTCTGCTGGGCGAACGTCGGCAGGATGACGCCCCGCTCCTTGGCGCGCTGGACGGTTCGGCGGAGGACGTTGTGGTCGATCTTGGAAATGATTTTCATGCTAGTATGCTCCTAATAGAGGAAACGGGGTGCGTAATCGTGGAAAAGTGTGGCTTTTCAGCCCCCTCGGCGTCAAATAAAATGGCCTCCCACCGGAAAAACGCTTTAGCGGAGCAGGAGGATCCCCAGCACCGCCGCGCCATAGAGCGCCACGTCGATCATCAACGGCAAGTCCGTCAACAAGATATGCTCAGGGCGATCGCCCTGATCCTGCCGATAGACCAGATCCATGTAGCGGAACAAACCGAAGATGACGAACGGAATGGTCGCCCCCAGCCATGGCGTACCGAACTTGGCGACGGTTTCGGGCCAAAGGGTATAAATTGAATAGCAGACCAGCGACGCCGCGCCAGTCATGGCGATCAGTAGATCCAGCAGCCGCTCGTCGTAGCCGTCCAGCGCGGCGCGGGTGCCCAACCCGGTCAGATTCACCTTTTCATGTCGTCGTTTGCACAGGCCCAGGAATAGCGCCAGCATCATCGCGCACACCAGCAGCCACGGGCTGATCCGGACGTGGATCACCACCGCCCCCGCCAGCGCCCGGAGCACGAATCCCAGGGAAATCACGATCACATCTACCAGCGCGAGGCGCTTCAACCCCAGCGTATAGACGATCTGCAGCGCCAGATAGGCCCCGAGCACCGCCGTCAGCTCTGTGCCCAGCTTCCAAGCTCCGCCCATCCCCGCCGCCAACAGCACCAAGGCCGCCCCCCACGCCAGCCCCGCTCCGGCCGCGCCCGAGGCGATCGGCCGGTTTTTCTTGATGGGATGCAGCCGGTCCTGCGGCGCGTCGCGCAGATCGTTGAAAATATAGACCGCGCTCGAGACCAGCGAAAAGGCCAGCGCCGCCAAACAGACTTTCCAGAGTTCCCACGCGGCCAGATTCTGCTGCTGGTCGCCAAAGGCAAAGACAAACGCCGCAAAAACGACGGCGTTCTTCGTCCATTGCTTCACCCGCAACAGCTGGACCAGCGTGCGGACGTTTTTCATTCCGCGGCTTTCCCCGCAGCCACGCTCTGCGGATGCACGGCGGCCGGATGGCGGCGATACCCGCAGCGCGCCAGCAGCTTCCAGACCATCCAGAGCGCTTCGTTCACGATGCCGCCGCTCATTTTCGACTGCCCCTCGCGGCGCTCTTCGAACGTGATCGGCGATTCGACGATCTTGAAGCCCAAATGCCACGCCGTGTGCGTCATCTCGATCTGGAACGAATACCCGTTGGCATGGATGCTTTCCAGATCGATCGCCGCCAGCACGTCGCGGCGGAAACACTTGAACCCGCCCGTCGGATCGGTGAACGGCATGCCGGTAATCAACCGCACGTACAGCGCCGCGCCCGTGCTCAGGATCAGCCGATTCAGCGGCCAATTGATGACGCGGATGCCGCCGATATAGCGCGAGCCCAGCACGAGATCCGCGTTCTGCGCCGCCGCGCGCAGCTGCGGAACCGCCTTCGGATCGTGCGAGAAATCGGCGTCCATTTCCATGACGAACCGGTAGTCCGGCCGTTCCAGCGCCCAGCGGAAGCCCGCGACGTAGGCCCGGCCCAGCCCCTGCTTTTGCTGGCGGTGCATCACGTGGATGCGCGGATTCTCCGCCGCCAGCCGGTCGGCCAGTTGGCCCGTGCCGTCGGGCGAATTGTCGTCCACGAACAGCAGATCCGCTTCCGGGCAGGCCGCCAGCACCGCTTTCGCGATGGGCTCCGCGTTTTCCTTCTCGTTGTAGGTCGGAATGATGACCAGCGTGTCGCTCATGATGGGTGATCCTACTCCGGAATTGCCGCGCCGGACAATCCCAAATCCAAGGACAGCGCGGTCGTGCCGTCCTTCCGCCCCAGTTTCGCCCGGGCCGTGCCCAGCGGTGCGAAGGCGTCGATCCAGGCCTTGGCCTCGTTCAAGCTCTCGCGGATGGCCTGCGAATCGCTGCCGTTCGAAAACATCTGCGCCATGGACCACGTGGCGATGGCGTCCCGAGCCACCTTGCCGCTCCGCGCCAGATCGATCCAAACCGAAGCCGCGGAGGACTCCGCCAACGCTTCGGCCCACGCCGGCAAAACCGCTGCGCCGGCGGGTTCGGCCGCCGCCGACTCCGCCAGTTTCTGCAGCGCCCCGAGATTGCTCGACGCCAGCAGCCACCCGTCCAGGACCGCGTAGGCCGGTCGGTCCGCCAGCGCCAGCTCGTCCACCCACTCGTTGCCGCCGGCGCTTTCCAGCACGTAGATCGTGGTGGCGGGCAATACCATCGGTTTGAGGACGAACGCGGCTCGGTAGCGCGCGTTGCTCGCGTCCAGCACGCGCTGGATGGCCGCGTGCGCGGCGGCCGCATCCGGCGCCGGCGTCGCCAGCAGCAACGTCGGCACCCGCAATCCGGCGCCCAGCGTGCGCATCAGCCCAAAGGTCAGCCGCCCGCCCATCTCCCCATCCATCCCCACGAGCGCCAGCCGGTCGGCCGTCGCCACGTCCAGCACCATCCGGAGCGCATGGCGCGCGTGGCGCGACAGCTCGGGCTGGTTCCAGATCTGCAGAAGCGCGTCGCGGCGCACCGCCGCCGCCAGGCAAGGCGCGCGGCCAATCAGGCGGGCCAACGGCTCGAGTTCCACGGAGTTCGCCCGGTCTTCCGGAACGATTTCCGCCCCTTTCGTCGTGGCCGTCAGCGAAATCGCCTGGGCGAGCAACGCCGGGATTTCCACGGCGATTCCCGGAAAGTCCGGCGAGGCGAATGCGCTTTCGTCGCGGATCCACAGCCGGTCCGGCACGCTCCGGCCATCCCCTTCCGCGAACCGCGCGAACGACGGTTCGCGCTCCATCAGCCGCTGGCCGCGCCCATCGTAGGCCGCCAGCGCTTCTTCGATGGCCAGCGGATCTTCCGACAGGCAGGCCATGATCACGCCTTCCCCGAACGCGATCGCCAGATGCTGCCCCGGATCCAGATCCCGCGATTCCACCCGCCAGACCGAACGGCCGGGAAACGACTTCATCCGCTCGAACCCCGGCACCCGGAACAGCGACAGTTGCCAGCGCAGTTTTTGGCTTTCGCCGCCGAGATGGCTCACCGCCATCCAGGCCGGCGCCCGCCCGAATCGCCCCGGCAAATAGGCCAGCGTCCCTTCCCGCCCCGCCAATTTATCGAACCAAACCCGCGATTCTTCGTCGTCCACCAGCGCTGCCGCGTCCTCCGTGCGGATGCCCATCGTCCGCATCAGCGCCAGCGCCAGCGGATTCGCCAGCAGGTCGTGCCAGCGCTCCGGCAGCCGCAGATGCCGTCCCACCAGCGTCGCCGAAGCCGGAATGGGCCGATAAATCGCCAGCGAATCATAGGGCACGTGGACCAGCCACCAAGCCGAGACTGCCAGCGCCGCCGCCAGCAACGCCAGCGTCAGCAACCGCTTGGGCCGGAATAAACGCGCTCCCATGGATCAGCCGGCCTGTTCCGGCTTTTTCTCGGGCGCGGCCTCCGCTGGTTTTTCGTTCAGCGTCTCGACGTAGTTCAGTTTCAGTTCCGCCAGGATGCTCTTGAGCAACTTGGCTTCGTTGTCGGACAAATTGCCCTTTGTCTTGGCTTCCAACATGTCCAGCATGTCGATCGTGGACTGCGCCGCCGGCAGGTTCTTCTCGATCTTGTTCGTCACGGGGCTCAGCGTCTTGCCCAGATGCTGCATCGTGGCCGCCGCCAGTGAAATGACCAGCCCTTGGAACAACTCGCTATTCTGTTTGTCGTCGCTCATCTTCGAATTCCTCCGCAAAGGCCACTTCTCATACCCGAAGCCCCGCTCCCGTTCAATCCGTTTCCGCTCCCAAGCAAAAAGGCCGGGCGCTGGCCCGGCCTTTGTTGATCTTCCGCGAAAACCGCGTCACTCCGCCGGGGCGGCTTCCGCCGCGACCGGAGCTTCCGCCGGCACGGCTTCTTCTGCCGCGGCGGGCGGCGCCGGCGGATCGATCACGCGCACGTCGCCTTGCGGCGCCTTGTTGCGCCGATGCCACTTCCAATATTTCCGAACCACCACGCTGTCGGGCGGCAAACTCTTGAAGGCTCCCTGGATTTTGAATCGATAAGTCATGTCCAGCTTGTCGGGAGAGGCAACCCAAAGGTCGTAGACGTCCTGAGGGACGTCCCGATAGGTCAACTCCTGTCCGTCCAACAAGCGCAGATACAGGATTCGGTCTGCCGGCGCATAACGGATGAGCGAAACCATGGAGGATTGACCCAGGATTCGCGCCTGGTCTTCTTCCGCTTTCGCGGCCTGAGCGGCCGCTTCTTCCGCGCTGATCTCCTCCGCCGGCACGCTTTCACCTTCCCCCGCGGCGACCTCTTCGACGGGCGACGGCTGGCGGACGGCTTCCAGTTCGGCTTGCAATCGGGCCGTTTCCTCGGCCATCTGGGTCTTCAATCCTTCGATCGTCCCTTCCAGTTCCGTCTTCTGTTGGTCGGCGGCTTCCTGCGCGGCCTTGGCGTCCTGCGCGGCTTTTTCGGTCTCGGCCTGGGCTGCGGCGATCGCCTCGTCCTTCGCCGCCAGATCCTTGGCGGCGGCTTCCGCGGCGGCCGTCTGTTCCTGGACTTTCTGCGACAGGGTCGCGGCTTCCGCCTTGGCGCCCGACGCTTCGGCCTGCGCCGCCGTCAGCGACCCCTGCGCGGTCGCTAATTCCTGCTGCGCGGCCTGGATCGTTCCCTGCACCTTTTGAAGGACGTCCGGCAAGGCGGCATCCGCGGCCAGATCCTGCACGCCGGCCGTGGCCACCACTTGCGCCAGCGCCTCCTGCAATCCCGCCGCGCGGGCCGATTGTTTCTGGAACAAGAATCCCAGCGCCCCCGCGCCGACGGCCAAAACCGCCACCAAAACCCATGCCACGATGCCGACGACGTTGATCTTGGATGCCATTGGATTCTCCTTGTGTTGAACGGATCTCTGCGCGGAATTGGACCCCAAGCCGCCCCCATTGTCAAGAATTGTCGGGCCGGAAGCCCGTTCAAATCCAGTATTGGCGGTCGAGCGAGCGATATTGGACGGCCTCGGCGTCACAGGGCGCCCTTCAGTTCTTCCATGTTACTGGTCTCGCCGTGTCCGTCAAACCGGGGCAAGATCCCCCCTCTTCCGCCCCGAGCCCCCCATCGATCAGTCCATGATCATCGAGATGACCACCCGATCCTGCTCCAAATCCCGGCTTGCCTTGATCGGCAGGTTCTGCCGCTTGCCCGAGTAAGGAATAGGCGATCCGCCGGGACGTCCCCGGATCCTTCCTCTCGCCACAGCTCACGAACGAAATCCGCCGGGGTTGATCTTCGACTCGTTGACGAGGAAACTGGCCGCCGCCAACACCTGCGTTTCCGCCGCCGAGCCTGTCGCCACCTAACGCTTCACCGATTTCATTGCCCGGCAGACTCGCAAGCTCCCCCCCGCCATTGGCAAACGCCGGATTACAGCCCCGTCGTTTTGGCGGAAACGAGGCTCTTCCGGGCAAGGACCAGCTTGTCTTCCGACAGCTTCAACTCTTCCAAAATCGCCGGTGAAAAATCACGCGTGATGATCTTCATGGGCAGGTCGTCGATCACCAGCAGTTCGCCCAGATAGACGTAGGCCGCCAGAGGCACCAAGTGGCCGTTGGGCATCGGGTGGTGATGGTGGCGGATGCCGTTCAGGAGGGTTTCCGGAAACAACCACTTTTGGCACAGCAGCGCGCCCACGGCGCAATGGCTCAGGCCATAGAGCTGTTCTTCCGCCGTGATCATGGCCTGCCGCTCGCCCCATGGCGTCCCCATCAATGGCCCTCCCCACTGCTGGGTGGCCAGCAGCAACACCAGTTTCCCAATGTTGTGGAGCAATCCTGCGACCTTGCACACTTCCTGGTCGTGCCGCGGCAAATTCGCGCTTTTGGCCAGAAGGCAGCACGCCACGGAAACCTGTTCCGAATGGAGGAAATAATCGTCCAAATGCTTGATCCGGCTGAACGACTCCCGCACCAGTCGGTTGGAATACGAAGTCAGGATGTACTCCACGAGGTTTTCCATCCCAAAGTAGAGCACGGCCTCCGACACCGTCTCCACCGGATGCCCCACGCCATAGGCCGCCGAGTTGGTAAAGCGCAACAGGTCGGCGCACAACCCCGGATCCTTTTCGATCAGGGGAACAATCCGCGTGAAATCCATGCGCGGGTCGCAGGCCGCCGCCCGCAACTGCACGGCCGTGGCCGGCATCGCCGGAAGCGTCTCGATCTGGCGGATCACCCGCCCCGCCACTTCCGTCCGCTTGATGGCCAAGTCCAAACCCTTGACCGGCTCGCTCGAGGATTCATTCGCCATACGTGGGAATCGTATCCTGCCCTCTACACATTTTCAAGAGAGGGGACTCCTTTAATCTCCCCGCCACTCCTGCGCGCTACTTCCCGCCGATTTTTTCCAGAAAGGGGAAAAGGGTCCTATATTTTATAAATATTGCCTTGTTGTCTCACGCCCAATATTGCCGGTCCAGCGAGCGGTATTGGATGGCTTCCGCGACGTGGTCGGCGGCGATGTTTTCCGCAGCGGCCAGATCGGCGATGGTGCGGGCGACCTTCAGGATGCGGTCGTAGGCGCGGGCGCTCAAATGAAGATCGGCCATCGCGGCCTTGAGCAAGCCCTGCGCCGCGTCGTCCAGCACGCAATGCTTGTGGACGTCCTTCGCGCGCATGCCTGCGTTGCAATGAATGGCCTGCGCGCTTTTGCTCTTGGCAAATCGCGCCCGCTGCAACGCCCGCGACGCCACCACTCGTTCGCGGATCGCGGCGGAACCTTCGCCTTTTTCCAGCGAGGCCAATTGCTGATATTCCATCGCCGGCACCTCGACGTGGATGTCGATGCGGTCCAAGAGCGGACCGGAAATCCTGTTGCGGTACCGCTGCATCTGGATCGGCGTGCACCGGCACTCCCGCTTGGCATCGCCATAGTGCCCGCACGGATGCGGGTTCCGATTTCGCAGACGTCTACTTTTCCTTGCCCGAACCGTTTTCACTTCCAGAGTCTCCACCGCTCCGTATACCTAAAGGCATGAAATTCTGCAACATATGCCGCCAAGTTCTTCCCGTTTCGGCCTTCCATGCCCACTCCAAGGCCAATCCTTACCTCCGATATTCATGCTCGGATTGTACCCGAAAAAGTCTCCGGGAAGCCTATCGGAGAAGGAAAAATGTCCAATCAGCATGAAAAACGGAGGGGCTGTATTCCTTTATATAGGGAGGCGGGCTTGGGGGCGGTTTTCTTATGGATATCCCCTACATGCTCCGAAACCAGTGCCATAAACCAGCAATCGAAGTAACACCGGCATAACAGAAGAGGGACCACCAGCCGTTGCCGATGAAGCAACTCAACATGAAGATCGCCAGTCAACGTATAACGGTGGATTATCGCCAGTAAAACGCCTTTGATTTAAGTTAATATTTTTGTTGGGCCGTACAGGCGGGGACGGATATATGTTCCAATAGAATGAATATTGTAACAAGCTGCATATTATAGAGATGCGATTATCGCCTTCGAGTAGGATTCGGGTTGCCACAGGGAGGATGGATGGTAGCATCAACCCTGTGGATTAGTTGTTTTTCAGAGGCATTAACGGGTTCGGCAGGAAGATTCAGGGGTTGTGATGAGCGCAGCGTCGGGCAAATTCAAGACGGGCAAGCCTGGCTTTGGATACAAGGACGGGAAGCTATACCGGTTTGAAAAGCGGAGCGTACTGGTGCTGGCTCCCTGGCCCAAACCACAGGCATGGTTCAAGAGCCATCGCAAGGGCTGGCATTCGTCTAGAAAGCGTGCGGATACGGTTTTTAGCGAAGCCCTGTATGCTAAGAAAGACATTGATAAAAGCCCTTTGTACGAGGATTTAGATTCTGAACTGAGGTATCGGATATGGGAAGGGGACCCATATTCACCCGACCCCATTGAGGTGGCTAATTTTACTCGCATATATGGGCGTCCACCTTGCGGGGCTCCTGATATACTAACGGAGAGGGAGTTTGCAAAGGCAACTCGAAATAGACTGGAACACCTAGAGCGTACCGTTCTGTATATCCGACGCCTACTCGCTCCGTATTATGATGAAATACCAGATAATGTTCGCAATGAAATTCTTCAGTATAAAAGTCGCAGATGGCATCTTTTATGCTTATTCGCAAGATGTCCTGGGGCCTTAGATCTGAGCAGAAGCAACCCCGCTCTTTGTTATGCGCTGGCCAGCAACTGGGTCTTCCATAAGCCCGCCGTTCGATTGCCGATGCGGGCGGCACGGAGTTTGATCGCCAAGAAGCAGAAGCATATTCTGGGGTGGCTAGGTTTTCCCGCCACGGAAACGGCAAGGCGGATCATGGCCAAGCTTCCGCCACGGATGCTTGAAATCAAGTTCATGCTGCGGTTCCGCCAGGTTTTCGAGAACGCCGAACTGGTCAAATGGCTTTCGCATATAGAGCGGATCAATTACAGCGTTGCGGAAATGGTGACCAGCCGACGCTATTTGCCGTTTGTCACGCCCCGCCTGTTGTCGGAGGCCAGCCGGGAGGAAGAGATTGATGGTCAACGGTATCGTTGTGCTTCAAGGGTACTTGCCGATACCTTGAGACTGTCCGTACGGGTGCCTGCGGCACCTTGCCCAGATCGGTTCAGTTCGCTACGACAATTGGAGGCCGCACATGACGATCTTACTAGGCTAGCGGAACGCCAATGGGAACTGGAGCGAGCAGCAAGAGAGCGGATTCTATTATATGCCCAAGAGGAGACTTCTCCGAAATTTCCCGATCCGCCATTTGCCGGCACGCAGAATATCCAACCAATCCTGACCCCAGACGACCTCCATGCAGAGGGACACGAGATGAGCCATTGCGTCGGCATCTATGATGAGCGGGTAGCCCAGGGCCGTTGTTTCATTTATCGGGTAAACTCCCCTGTTCGGGCGACCATGGAAATAGCCTTGTCGGCTGGGCACAGGTGGATTCCGGGGCAACTGCTTCAGTCCCACAATAGGCCAGTACCAAGACCGTTGGCCATCCAGTTGTATGGAGAGTTGTTTGCCAGCGGAAAGTGCATCCCTGAAGAACAATTTGAAAATATGAATGAGGGCTAGACCATGGAGGAGGCGAAAGACGAGCGGCCGATAACCCTCTTTGAGATCGATCAGCAAGATGAATTGATCCCATTTTGAGTCATCAACCCCTCGCAACAACTTAACCAACCTGTTTGGGATATATACCTTAACAAACGCTATTTGACATGTATATTGGTCGAACACCCATTTTGATTGCGGGCACCACATGACGGAACCCTCTCATAACATATATTTCATTAAGGCATGGCACTCAGATGAGTACAGATAAAGGGCTAGAAAAACAACGATTTAACTTCACCCTTTTGGGGCCCTTTGCTCTTGATGGAGTGGGGTCGGAATATATAGTGTTTAATCGGTGGCATAAGAAAGGTATGGAATGAATAACATCGAAGATATTCTCGAAGCAGGAATTCAATTTAAACGGGCCGGAAATTTCGATGCTGCGATACAATACTATTCACTAGCAAAATCTATGGATCCCGAAGATGACCGGGCATATAGTAATTCCGCCCGAGTGCATATGGGACTCAGGCAATATGATTTAGCATTACGAAACCTTATGGTTACATGGACAGGCGAACATATATATAGACGGGCATCAAATGAGCCTGGTTACGATTTGTCCATAGCATCCGGCATAAGTATAATTCGGGGAAAAGATGTTATTTTTGGTGATAATCAGGTTTTTGCTGACCGTGTTATTGAACATTGCGTACTTAAACCGTACCTGATGCGTTTAATATATTGGAGCAAAACTTACACTTTTTATGTTGGCCATTCGGTCGTTGCACAAAAACCAGACCTAATAAATCGCTACAATATACCAACGCGACTTATGGACAACCTTGAGTCTTCGCTGCTCGGTCAACAAAAAGGGGAGGACCTCAGGGGGTCGTCATTAGAATATATCTTTCTACTTTCTGCGATTGTTTTCGCACACTTGAACTTTGATCATACAGTCGACAGTGTTTACTCTGCCGCATTGCGCTACATGTCTCCTGATTTTAAAATGAATTACGACTTTGCGAATTATCCGCCAAGTCTCTTCTAGGGAATAGTGGACGCCTCGGCCCCCTCAAATTGGCGCCTGACACATTGGAAAAGCAATGGGGATTGAGTCTGGGGGACAGGGTGTCAGCGGGGGTTGCAATCGGGGGAGCCCGACATAAATGGAGCATGAGTTATGTCTCTCACAATGATTCAAGATAATGGAATGAACCGTAGATATTTGCTGCATGACAACCGAGAGGTGATTATTACCATTGATGAGGATGCCAACCATGTCATTGTGACGACCCCAGATGATGAACCTGTTGGGCGCATGGAAGTGTCATATATCGAAGACGAACATCATGGTTGGTACAAAATTACATGGATGTATATGGATCTTATAAACAAATCATACAAACGAATGGGCATAGGTCGGGAATGCATTCGATTCTTTGAAGAGATTATGGGGGTAACTTTAACCGCAGAGTATCACGATGGAATTCCGAATAACGAAGGCAGTCACCTGACACAGGATGCCCCGGCCTTTGTTGCCCAAATGAGAAAAGAAGGGCTAATTTCAGGCGGGGATGACGACCTAATTGATGATCCCGAATAACAAAACACCAAAGGCACCCCGCCCTTCCCATCCCCGTCCCCATGTCGGCATCGGCGTCATCATCCTAAACCCCGCCGGCCAAGTCCTGATTGGCAAGCGGGAAGGCCTTCATGCCCCATATTTCTCAATCCCTGGAGGCTACCTTGAGGCTGGGGAGGCCTTCGAGATCGCTGCCATTCGGGAGGTCAAAGAGGAGACGGGGCTGGAGATTGCCAATCCCGCCGTCATCGGGGTGAGCAACAACCTTGAGACTTGGAAGGCGGAGGGACTCCATGTGGTCTCGGTCTTCCTTCTGGCCAAGGAGTTCTCTGGGATCCTAGCCGTCATGGAGCCAGAAAAGTGCTCTGGCTGGCAATGGAGCGACCCTACAGACCTGCCAGAGCCCCATTTTGAAGCCAGTCGCCAGGCCATCTCCTGCTATCTGGAGGGGAAGTTCTACCGCCAGGGCTGACGGGAACTTTCCACTCCACAGGGGTAGACCGGGCGTTTGGACTTTAAGTCTCTACGCATAGTGGACGATCTTGCACTTCGATGATAACACGGACTCATGAACATTACCGAAGCCCTCGAATCAACCCCACATGGCCTCCAGGACCCCGTTAAAAAGCGTTATCAGCCCCAAGCCTGCCCAACGGACGTGGATGGACGGAACCTCGACCGAGTGAGGCTTCTGATGAGGCTCTTCGGATTGAGCATTTCCGAGGTTGCCAAGGCGGGAGGGAGAAAAGGGGTCAGTCCTATAATCTATAATATTCGCCTCATCGTCTTATGCCCAATACTGCCGGTCCAGCGAGCGGTATTGGATGGCTTCGGCGACGTGGTCGGAGGCGATGTCGGCCGCGCCAGCCAGGTCGGCGATGGTGCGGGCGACCTTCAGGATGCGGTCGTAGGCGCGCGCGCTCAAATGAAGGTCGGCCATCGCGGCCTTGAGCAGGCCTTGGGCGGCATCGTCCAGCACGCAATGCTTGTGGACGTCCTTCGAGCGCATGTTTGCGTTGCAATGGATGGCGTGCTGACTCTTGCCTTTCGCGAAACGCTCCCGCTGCACCGCCCGCGACGCCACGACGCGTTCCCGGATGGCGGCGGACCCTTCGCCCTTCTGCAGCGACGCGAGTTCCTGGTATTCCATCGCCGGCACCTCGACGTGAATGTCGATGCGGTCCAGCAAAGGCCCCGAAATCCGGTTGCGGTACCGCTGCATCTGGATCGGCGTGCACCGGCACTCCCGCTTGGCGTCGCCGTAATGGCCGCACGGGCACGGATTCATCGCCGCCACCAGCATGAACCGGCACGGAAACGTCACCGAGGCCGCCGCGCGCGCGATCGAAACCACGCCATCTTCCAGCGGCTGGCGCATCACTTCCAGCACGTTGCGGTGGAATTCCGGCAGTTCGTCGAGGAACAGCACCCCGTTGTGCGCGAGACTGACCTCGCCGGGCAGCGGATGCGTGCCGCCGCCCAACAGCCCCGCGTCGGATATCGTGTGGTGCGGCGCGCGAAACGGACGCCCGCCCACGACGGCCTGATGCGACGGCAGGACGCCGGCAATGCTGTGGATTTTCGTCGTTTCCAAGGCTTCTTCGAGCCCCAGCGGCGGCAAGATCGTCGGCACGCGCTTGGCCAGCATCGATTTTCCCGTACCCGGAGGGCCTACCAGAAGAATGTTGTGTCCACCGGCGACGGCCACTTCGATGGCGCGGCGCGCGAATTCCTGGCCTTTCACGTCGGCGTAGTCGTCGTCGTAGAGCGTGCCGCCGCCGAAGGCCGCCTGCATGTCCACCTGGAACGGAGGAATCTCCTTCTTGCCCTCGATGAAATCGGCGGCGTCGCGCAGATTCGCGACGGGATGGACCGCGAGCCCGTCGACCACGGCAGCTTCCTCCGCGTTTTCCGGCGGCACGAGGATGCCCTTGCGGCCTTCCGCCCGCGCCCGCAGGGCGATCGGCAGCACGCCGCGCACGCGGCGAACCTCGCCGCTCAAGGCCAGTTCGCCCGTCACGCAGTAATCCGCCAGCCGCGCGGCGTCCAGCTGGTCTTCGGAGGCCAGCATGCCCAGCGCGATGGGCAGGTCGAAGCTCGGGCCTTCCTTCTTGATGTCCGCCGGCGC
>CAZECJ010000054.1:0-17950 GCA_964510645.1 uncultured Verrucomicrobiota bacterium
GTGCCGCCGCCGGAGGCGACGGAGAAGTACTTCTTGCCCTTTTCGACGCATTCCTTCTTGTAGGTGCCCGCGACGGGGTGCTGGAAGCGGGTCGGGTTGGTGGAGTTGCCGGTGATGGACACGTCCACGCCTTCCTGCCACAGGATGGCCACGCCTTCCCGGACGTCGTCGGCGCCGTAGCAGCGGACCTTGGCCTTGTCGCCGGTCGAGAAGGGGATTTCCTTCACGATGGCGAGCTTGCCGGTGGCGTAGTCGAACTGCGTCTGGACGTAGGTGAAGCCGTTGATGCGGCTGATGATGTAGGCGGCGTCCTTGCCGAGGCCGTTGAGGCAGACCTTGAGGGGCTGCTGGCGGACCTTGTTGGCGCTCTTGGCGATGCCGATGGCGCCTTCGGCGGCGGCGAAGCTCTCGTGGCCGGCGAGGAAGCAGAAGCACTTCGTTTCCTCGCGCAGGAGCATCGCGGCGAGGTTGCCGTGGCCGAGGCCGACCTTGCGGTCGTCGGCGACGGAGCCCGGGATGCAGAAGGCCTGGAGGCCTTCGCCGATGGCTTCGGCGGCGTCGGCGGCCTTGACGCAGCCTTTCTTGATCGCGATGGCGGCGCCGACCACGTAGGCCCAGGCGGCGTTTTCAAAGCAGATCGGTTGGACTTCCTTGGCGATGGCGGCGGGATCGACGCCCTTTTCCGCGCAGACCTTCTGCGCGTCCTGGACGGTGGACATACCGTATTTCTTGAGGGTGGCCGCGATCTGGGGGATGCGGCGGCCGTAGGACTCGAACAATTCTTTGTCAGCCATGGTCGTGTTCCTTCTTACGCGTGGCGGGGGTTGATGGTCTTGGCGGCGTCGGCAAAGCGGCCGTAGCGGCCGGTGGCCTTCTTGAGGGCTTCGGCGGGATCCATGCCCTTGCCGATGTTTTCCATCATGACGCCGAGGCGGACGAATTCGTAGCCGATGATCTCGTCGTTGGCGTCGAGACCGATCTGGGTGACGTAGCCTTCGGCCATTTCGAGGTAGCGGGGGCCCTTGGCGAGCGTGCCGTACATGGTGCCGATCTGGGAACGCAGGCCCTTGCCGAGATCTTCGAGGCCGGCGCCGATGGGCAGGCCGCCCTCGGAGAAGGCGCTCTGGCTGCGGCCGTAGACGATCTGGAGGAAGAGTTCGCGCATGGCCACGTTGATGGCGTCGCACACGAGGTCGGTGTTGAGGGCTTCGAGGATCGTCTTGCCCGGGAGGATTTCCGAGGCCATGGCGGCGGAGTGCGTCATGCCGGAGCAGCCGAGGGTTTCGACGAGGGCTTCCTGGATGATGCCGTCCTTGACGTTGAGCGTGAGCTTGCAGGCGCCCTGCTGCGGGGCGCACCAGCCGACGCCGTGGGTGAGGGCGGAGATGTCCTTCACTTCCTTGGCCTGGACCCACTTCCCTTCCTCGGGGATGGGCGCGGGACCGTGGTCGCGCAGTTTCTTGACGCAGCACATGTGCTGCACTTCATGCGAATAGATCATGGGATTTCCTTGGGTTGCGGTTGAATGCCTTTGCGCAATTGGGGGAAAACTGTACTCAAAGGGGCGAAACGGTTCAACCCGGAAAACGGGGAAGGGGCGGCGGAAAAATGTTTTTACGCAGGAAGGGGTGTGGCATAGTGCGGATCTGCCGATTTTCAGGAAAGAGGATGACCTTGGCGCTTGGAAGGACAAAGAAGAGAGGGCGGAATCGTCCGCGGGAAAGCCTGTTGAAGGCCACGGTGCGCACCGTGGAACGACGCCGGGCGATTCGCCGCCGCGTTTTCACGGCGCTGGTGCTCCTGATCGGACTGCCGGCGCTGGCCGCGGGCGTGTGCTGGGGGGGGCACGAAGCGTGGCGCGCGATGTTCGCGGAAAACGATTTTTTCCAGATCCGCCAGATCGAGGTGACGACCGACGGGGTGCTCGGGGCGGCGGACATCCGCGAACACGCCAAGGTCCGGGAAGGCCTCAATTTGTTCGCGGTGCGTCCGCAGGACATCCGCGCGGCGCTGCTGGCGGTGCCGATGATCGCCTCCGCGCAGGTGGGCCGCCGCTTGCCGGATGCGCTGATCATCGAAGTGGCCGAACGCGTCGCGGTGGCGCGCCTGGGGCGTCCGGGCGCCGGGAGCCCGTTGGCGGTGGATGCCACGGGACACGTGCTGGGACCCAGTTCCGTGCGGGTCAGCCTGCCGGTGGTCGTGGGCGTGCGGGACGTCGGGCTGCGACCGGGCGACGTGGTGGTCGATCCCATGCTGCAGGACGCGCTGGCCGTCCTGGAAATCTGCAACGAGACCGCGATGCGCGAGGAGTTGGCGGTGGCGACCATCGACGTGGGCAGCGAGGACCTGCTCGCCTTGGGGTTGTCCTCGGGCGAGCAAGTCTTGTTGTCGCGCGAGAAACTGAAGGACAAGCTGCAGCAACTGCGCGAAATGCGGAAAGTGGCGCGCGACCGGGGCCTGGATCTGGCCGTGTACGACATGACGGTGGATCGCAACTACGTGGGCCGGCCGGCGGCCGAGGCCGAGCCGGAGTGATCCGCTCGGATCGCCGGCGGAAAAGGACGGAAGGCAGATGAACATCGAACCGATCGTGGCGCTGGAAATCGGCACGAGCCGCGTGCGCGTATTCGTGGGGGAGGCCCGGGAAGACGGCGCGCTTATGATCACCGCGGTGGGCGACGCCGCCAGCAGCGGCATGCGCAAGGGGGAGATTTTCCATTTCGACAGCGTCTGCGCGTGCGTGGAGACGGCGCTGCGGCAGGCCGAAGAAGCCGCGGATCTCAAGATCAACGAGGTCTATCTGGCGCTGTCGGGCTCGCAGATCGAGGCCCTGCCCGGCCGGGCCGAGATCCCCGTGGACGGCGAGATCACGCAGGACGACGTGGACCACGTGCTGAAAATGGCCAAGGAAGTGACGCTGCCGGCGGACCGAGAGATCTTGCACAGCATTTTCGGGCAGTTCGGGGTGGACGGGCTGCGCGGGGTGACGCCGGTGGGGCTGGTGGGCCAGACGCTGTCGGCGGACATGCTGATCGTCCACGGAGTCCATTCGCGGATGGTGAACCTGGTGCGGGTCGTCAAGGCGCTGAAGCTGGAAATGGCGGAGCCGCTGTTCAGCGGGCTGTGTTCGGCGCAGGCCGCGCTGTCCGCGGAGCAAAAACTGCAAGGGACGCTGCTGATCGATCTGGGCGGCGGCAAAACCGACTACGTGGTCTATGCGCAGGCCAAGATCGCGGATGCCGGGGTGATCGCCGTGGGGGGCGACCACGTGACGAACGACGTCGCGCGCGCGTTCCGGCTGTCGACGACGGAAGCCGAGGCGCTGAAGCTGCAGCACGGCGACGCCATGGTGAGCGGGGCGGGCCGCACGCGCCGCCTGCCGTTGCCGGCGGCGGCCGGCGAAACTCCGCGGACCGCGAAGCTGTCGGACCTGCAAACGATCGTGCACCTGCGCATGGAGGAAACCTTCGGACTGATCCGCGCCCGGCTGCAGCGGCAGAAGCTGCTGCCGCTGCTGGGCGGCGGCGTGGTGCTCACGGGCGGCGGCGCCCATCTGAAAAACGTGGCGCAGCTGGCGGAAAAGGTGTTCGGCCTGCCGTGCGAAATCGGCGTGCCGCGCAACGCCAGCGGCTTGACGGCGAATCTGGCGGTGCCGGAGTACGCGACGGGCGTGGGCGCCGTGCTGCACGGCTATCGCAGCGCCCGGGCCCAGGCGGAGCAGGCCGGCGGCGTCTGGAAAAAAATCGGCCAATGGTTTGGCGTGAACTGAGCGGAAGGACGGGACCATGTCGGCGAAGTTGGAAAATCCGAAAGAAAGCGCCCGGGATCTCCGGTGCCGCGTGCTGGTGGCGGGCGTCGGCGGCGGCGCGTGCAGCGTCCTGGGCCATTCGCTGGCGGGCTGGGCCGAGCCGCCGACGGTGGCGGCCATCAACACGGATACGCGCGCGCTGGGGGCTTCGAACGTCGATCTGAAGGTGGCGATCGGGCGCACGGTCGCCAAGGGGATGGGCACGGGCGGCAATGCGGAACTGGGGCGGCTGGCCGCCAACGAAGATCTGGATGCGCTGCGCGCCTTGGTTTCCGGCCACGATCTGCTGCTGCTGGTGGCGAGCCTCGGCGGCGGCACGGGCACGGGGGCGGCTCCCGTGCTGGCGCGGATCGCCCGCGAGGAAGGCCTGCTGGTGCTGGCGTACGTGACCCTGCCGTTCGCGTTCGAGGGGGCTCGCCGCCAGGAACAGGCCCAGGAGGGCTTGGCGGACCTCAAGCCCTTCGCCGACGCCGTCGTTTGCCTGCCCAACCAGCGGCTGCATGCGATGCTCCCGCCCGACACCTCGCTGCCGGATGCGTTCGCGTTCGTGGACCGCATGATGTCCGCCGGCCTCCGGGGGCTGTGGACCCTGCTGGCGCGCGACAACATGCTGAACCTGGATTTCTCGGATCTGCAGAGCCTGGTGGAAAACAGTGGCAACGAGTGCTGCTTCGGCTATGGCGAAGGCCAGGGGGCCGGCAAGGCTGCGCAGGCGCTGCAGGGGCTGCTGGAAGGACCCATGCTGGAAAAGGGCCGGGTGATCGCCAACTCCGGCGCGATGATCCTGAGCGTGACGGGCGGGCCGGACTTGTCGCTGGTGGAACTGGAGACGATCCACCGGCGATTCCAGGAATCGGCGCGTCCGGGCGCCCGGATTTCGATGGGCGCGGCGGTGCTGGACGACTGGGCCGGCCGCTTGGCGCTGACCGTGCTGGCCGCAGAACATTGGATGCCGCCCGCCCGCTCCGCCGCCGATCCGTCCAAGCCGGGCGGTTCGCTGTTCTTCGACGAAGCGCCGCCGAAGAAGGAAGAAGCGCGCGCCGGCCACGCGGGCAAGGGTTCCCAGCAATCCGAACTGCCCTTGGGATCCGCCAGCGATCGGGGGCGCTTCCAGGACGTGGCGCCGACCATCCACGACGGGGCCGACCTGGACATCCCGGTTTTCATCCGCCGGGGCATCCGGCTGCCGACCTGAGGGCTTGATTTCGGGTCCGGAAATCGCGACAGTCCGCAAAAAGGGAATAGGAAGGAACCGAAACGTGAAATGCATGAAGTGGTTGGCGGTGGCGTTGGCGTGTGGCTTGGTCGTTCCCGCGGCGATGGGCGCGGCGCTGTTGACGCAAGGCTCGAACGAAATCGGCATCTCCGGCAGCCTGGATACGGCCGCCGTGGGCGGGACGGATTACGACCTGAACGGAAACTACGCCCATTTTTTCTGGAATCGCCTGTCCATGGGCGCCCGGGCGATGGTCGGCGGCAACGATTGGTGGAGCTATTTCGGCGTCGGGCTGACGAGCGAATACAACTTTTCCATGCCGGAGGGTTTCCGCCCGCTGTTCGGAACGGATCTCGTGCCCTTCTTCCTCGGCCTGGCCGTGGACTTTCGTTCCACGAATCTCGATGACCGCGAGAATGCCGTGGTGTTTTGCGCGGAAGCCGGCTCCAAGTTTTTCCTGACGGACTCGACGGCGCTGGTCGCTTCGATGGTGGGCGAGATGGGGACGGAAGACATCTACTACGACGAAGACGAACCTACCGACAAAAACCTCAAGTTCCAGCTGGGCCTGCGGTTCTACTTCTAGGAAACCGGGCGTCCGGTTCCGGTCCGGCGCGGGATTTTCCAGCGCCTTTGGCTTGTCCCGCCGAAAAGCGGGTTGAAATGGGTTGAATTCCCCTCCCGGCTGGGGTATTCATCTGCGAGTTTTTCGTACCGCCACGCGGGCGGCCGGATGCGGAGAGATGGCTGAGCGGCCTAAGGCACCCGACTCGAAATCGGGCGGGCGTTAATAGCGCCCCGTGGGTTCGATTCCCACTCTCTCCGCCATTTTTTCAGCGAGGAATCCATGGCGGCTTTGCTTCTCTATCTCATCGGCGCCCGGTCGGCGGGCAAGACGGCGACGTTCGATGCGTTGATCCAGACGCCCGCGGGGCCGCACTTCGCGACCAAAGGGGCGCATCGGCTCGGCACGGTCAAGGTGCCCGACGCGCGCTTGGCCATCTTGCGCGATCTCTTCCAGCCCAAGAAATACATTCCGGCGGAAATCACCTTCGTGGACGTGGCGCTGCCGTCGGGCGGCGAGGGCAGCGGGTTCAGCCAGCTCAACGCCTTTCTCGGCGAGGCGGACGCCTTCGCGCTGGTGGTGCAGTCGTTCGGCGACACGGACGGGGCGGGCAAGCCGTTGGATCCGGTGGCGCAGCTCGACTCCGTTTTGCTGGACCTCGCGATGGCCGATCTGGAGAAGATCGAGCGCCGCATCGAGAAGATCGAGCAGGAGGTCAAGCGCGGCCTGAAGCAGGGGCTTCCGGAACTGGCCGTGCTGCAGAAATGCAAGGCCGCGATCGACGCCGGCCAGGCGCTGCGCGATCTGGAGCTGGCGGCCGACGAACACAAGCTCGTCAGCAGCTTCTGCTTCCTGTCGCAGAAGCGCGTGCTGGCGATCGCCAACGTGGGCGACGGCGACCCGGCCGGCGAAACGTGCGCGTCCTTGCGCGAGGCGTGCGCGGCCAAGGGCCTCGACCTGCTGGCGTTCTGCGCGCCGCTGGAAACGGAAATCGCCGCCCTGCCGCCGGCCGACCAGGCCGGTTTCCTGAAAGACTACGGCTTGACGGAACCCGCGCGGACGCGCCTGATCCAGGCCGCCTACCACACCTTGAACCTCATCAGCTTTTTCACCGTGGGCGAGGACGAAGTCCGCGCCTGGACGATCCGCCGCGGCGACAACGCCGTGACGGCCGCCGGCAAGATCCATACCGATCTGGCGCGGGGATTCATCCGCGCGGAGACGGTTTCGTCGGAAATCCTGATCGAGAAGAAGACCCATGCCGCCTGCCGCGAGGCCGGGCTGCTGCGGCTCGAAGGCAAGAACTACGTCGTCCAGGACGGCGACGTGATCGAAATCCGCGCGAACGCCTGAGCCGGCGTCCTACTTGAAACAGAGGCGGGCGATGAGGGCGTTGAAGTCCTCCGCTCCGCTGAGCAATTCGATTTCGACGCGGAGGAAGTAAACGGGGACGTCGCGCCGCTCGAGCAGGGGCAGGCGGACCGCGTCCTTCTCGGTGGTGACGATGGCCTCGGCGCCGCGGTCGCGGGCGGCGTTGATGGCGTCGAGGATTTCCTGCTGGGTGTAGCGATGGTGGTCGGCGAAGCGCTTGCGGTGCACGAGTTCGCCCCCGAGCCGCTCGAGGGTTTCCTCGAACCCGCGCGGGGCGGCGATGCCGGACAAGGCGGCGACTTTGCGCCCGCGGAAATGGTCTAGCGGCTTGCGCTCGCCCGTGAAGACGTTCTGGAAGTGGCGCGGGGTGTGGCGGCATTCGGCGATTTCCGCCTGGTCGTTCAAGGCGTGGATCTGCTGGCGCAATTCGGGGGACCCGTCGCCGGAAGACTTGGTGATGAAAATGAACGTGGCGCGGCTGAGGTGGCGCGCGGATTCGCGCAAGAGCCCCCGCGGCAGGACGTAACCGTTGTCGAAAGGATTGGTGCGGTCGACCAGCACGATGTCGACGCGGTGCTTGAGCTTCAGGTATTGGAAGCCGTCGTCGAGGATCAGGGTGTCGCAGCCCAGTTTCTGGATGGCGTGGCGGCCGGACTTGACGCGGTCTTTGTCCACGATCACGCAGACGTTGGGGAGATTGGTGGCGAGCATGTAGGGCTCGTCGCCGCCCATTTCGGAATCGAGCAGGAGGCGGTTGCCGTCGGACACCACGCGCGGCGGTTCCTGTGCCCGGGTCTTGAACGTCAGGAGGTTCACGAGCTGCTCGGAGATGGGCGTTTCGGCCTTCTTGTAGCCTCGGCTGAGGATGGCGACCTTGCGGCCGTTCTGCTGGAGGGCTCGGGCGAACACCTCCACGACGGGGGTTTTGCCGGTGCCGCCGACGGTCAGGTTGCCGATGCTGATGACTTGGCAGCCGAGGGTCTTCGAGCGGAGGATGCGGTGCTCGAACAGCGCCAAGCGCACGTTCATGATGAAGCTATAGACCCTCGACAGGCATTTGAGGACAAACCGGAGAAATCCCGGCCACGCGCCATGCAGGCGGTCGGAAACGACCGCCAGGAGGAAGATTTCCCATCGTTCTCGGGAGGACCGGGCCATGCGCGCACTATGGCGGGAGGTAGGGCTCCGGGTCAAGCGCCGGGAAGGGCCCGGCCGGGTTGCGGAACCCCGCCGTTGACGGTAGACTCCTTCGCAAATAGAGGGCGAAACATGAACAAATGGTTGGCAATCGGATTGGCGATGGGATGGCTGGGGGCATGCGCAAGCGCGCAGGAAGGAACGAGCATGAACAGCATCTACGATTTCGCGATGAAGGACATCGACGGCCAGGAGGTCCCGCTGTCGGACTTCCGCGGCAAGGTGCTGCTGGTGGTCAACGTCGCCAGCAAGTGCGGGTTCACGAAACAGTACGCGGGGTTGGAAAAACTGTACCAAACGCATGCGGACCGCGGTTTCGTCGTGCTGGGCTTTCCCGTGAACAACTTCATGGGGCAGGAACCGGGCACGGAGGCCGAAATCAAGAGCTTCTGCACGCTGACCTACGGCGTGACCTTCCCGATGTTCGCCAAGATCTCCGTCAAGGGCAAGACGATCCATCCGCTCTATGCGTACTTGACCGACGAGAAACTCCATTCGGGCGCCGGCGGGCCGGTTTCGTGGAATTTCAACAAATTCCTGATCGGGCGCGACGGGGCGGTTCTGGCGCACTACGGCAGCCGCACGGCTCCGGACGATCCGGAGCTCGTCGCGGCGATCGAGCAGGCCCTCAGTCGTTGACGGCGCAAGCGATCGATTGGATCACGCCGCACCAGACGTCGGGATTGAGCGCCACCATGGCGAGGATCGTTCCGGCGGCGTCCAGCGCGAGGGCGGGCGGCGTGCCCGCGAGGCGAAGGTGGAGATCGAGCGCCTTGCGGAGCGTGGATTTCTCGACGCTATAGCCTTTCCAGTCGCCGACTTCGACGATCACATAGTCCACGCCCAGCTTTTTCAGGGTCGCTTCGGACGTCGTGCCCGCGTCGAGCAGGATCCGGGTGGCGGGATCGGTGTTTTCCCACAATTTCGACGTGGCGCAGGCGGGGCAGAGGAGCAAGGCGGCCGCCAGAATCGCGCTCGGCAAGGACTTCATGTCGACTCACGCTACGCCGACGGGGCGAGAAGTCAAGCCGCCGGCTTGACTCGGCGGCATCCGATGGTATGTTCCCTCTCGACAACGTAGTGTGGTCGCTAGGGGTGTCCTCGATCGAGAGGGCTGAGAGTTCCCGTAAACGGGATAACCCTTGGAACCTGTTGGATCATTCCAACGCAGGGACAGCGGATCGATTGGATCAGAACCGTGGTTTCTCCGATGGAACCGCGGTTTTTCGTTTACCGCGGCAGGCTCCCCGGCGTCCGGAACCAGGAGCATGCCATGTCGATGAACGGACCGGTGGAAGGCCACGAGCGGAATTTAAAGGAATGGGATTTCGTCCTGCTGTGGGCCGGAGCGGCGATTTCCCTGTCGGAAATCTGGGCGGGCGGCCTGCTGGTTTCGTTCGGCCTGCTGGCGGGGCTGGGGATCATCCTGCTGGGGCATCTGCTGGGCAATACGCCGATGGCGCTGGGCGGGCTCATCGGCAGCCGGCACGGCGTGCCCGCCATCGTCGGCATGCGCGGCGCGCTGGGGAATCGCGGCTCGATCCTGCCGGCGGTCCTGAACGTCGTGCAGCTCGTGGGCTGGACGGCGGTCATGCTGTGGATCGGCGGGCAAGCGGCGGCGGGGCTCGCGGGCGGGGCAGACAGCGCCCGCGGATGGATCGTCGCGCTGGGCATCCTGACGACGCTGTGGGCGTTGGCGGGCAGCCGCGCGTGGAAGACGCTCCAGAAAATCGGCGTGGTTCTGCTGCTGGGGCTGTCGGTGGCGATGACGGCGCTGGCGCTGCACACCTACGGCTGGCGCGAGCTGTGGGCGGCGCCGTCCGCGCCCGCGATGCCGTTCATGCTCGGACTCGACCTGGTGATCGCCATGCCGATTTCGTGGATGCCGCTGGTCTCCGACTACACGCGCCATGCGGCCGTCCCGGGGCGCGGCATCCGCGGCACGTGGTGGGGCTATTTCCTCGTGAGCTCCTGGATGTTCGCGGCGGGTCTGGTTGCGGCGATCGCCACGGGCTCGGGCGCGCCGGAAACGATGCTGATCCAGCTCATGGGCGAACATCGGCTCCTGATTCCCGCGGTGTTGATCGTGCTGCTCTCCACGCTGACGACGACTTTCCTCGACATCTATTCCAACGCCGTTTCGGCCCAGAGCCTGTTTCCGAAGCTCGGCACGCGGCCGCTGACGGCGTTGGCCGGAATCGCCGGTACGGGGATCGCGCTGTTTTTCGACGCGACGAAGTACGAGGGCTTCCTGCTGTTCATCGGCGCGGCGTTCTGCCCCCTGTTCGGCGTGGTGCTGGCGGACTACTTCGTCCTGAAGCGCGGTCGCTACGTCGCGGAAGATCTGTACCGCCGCGGCCGCTACTGGTACGCCGGCGGCGTCAACTGGCGGGCCATGGCGGCGTGGGCCGCTGGATTCGGCGTCTACCGGCTTTGCACGCAGACGGGATTTGCCGGCGGGTCGTCGGTTCCGTCCATGGCCGCCGCCGCCGCCGTGTATTTGATCATTTCCTTTGGAAAGAGAGGCAAAGCATGAAATCGGAAACCGAGTGGGCCGCGCGCGCGGCCAAGAACATGCAACTCGTCCGCGAAACCAAGCCGCTGGTGCACAACGTCACGAATTTCGTGGTGATGAACTTCACGGCGAACGTCCTGCTGGCGGCGGGCGCGTCGCCGGTGATGGCGCACGCGGAGAACGAAGTCGAGGAAATGGTGTCGTTCGCCAAGGCCCTGGTGCTGAACATCGGGACGCTGGACGACGCATGGATTGCGTCGATGCTCAAAGCGGGCCGGAAGGCGTCGGCGCTGGGCGTGCCGATCATCCTGGATCCGGTGGGCGCCGGGGCGACGAAGCTGCGCACGGAAACGGCCAAGCGCATTTTGGCTGAGACGCGGGTGACGCTCGTGCGCGGCAACGCGTCGGAAATCCTCGCGCTGGGCGGCGCGGCCGCGAGAACCCGCGGCGTGGATTCGGCCGATTCCGTGGACGCGGCAGCGGAACGGGCCGGGGCGCTCGCCCGCGAACTGGGCGTGCCGGTGGCGATTACCGGCCCGGTGGATTTCATCACCGACGGAAAGCGCATCGTGCGCGTGGCCAATGGGCATCCGCTGATGGGCTGCGTGACGGGCACGGGCTGCGGGGCCACGGCGATCATCGGCGCCTTCGCGGGCGTGGATGCCGACCCGGTGTCGGCCGCCGCGACGGCGCTGGCGTACTACGGTTTGGCCGGGGAATACGCGGCGGACGGCGCGGCCGGGCCGGGTTCGTTCATGATCCGCTTCCTGGACGCCTTGCATGGTCTGACATCGGACGAAATCGCGCACGGCTGCAAGATCCGCGAGGGCTGACGTGGGCGCGATCGACTATACCCTCTATCTGGTGACCGACCGTTCGCTGGCGCGTGGACGAACGACGGTCGAGATCGTCCGCGAAGCGGTTGCCGGCGGCGCCACCTGCGTGCAGCTGCGCGAGAAAAATGGCGGCACGCGGGAATTTCTGGAAGAGGCGCGGGCCATTCAGGCGGCGCTGCGTGGCACGGGCATTCCGTTGATCGTCAACGACCGCGTGGACGTCGCGTTGGCGGTCGGGGCGGACGGCGTCCATCTGGGCCAGCAGGACATGGCGCTCGTGGATGCGCGGCGGCTGGGGCCGTCGGGATGGATCATCGGCGTTTCGGCGGAATGCGTGGAAGACGCCATCCGGGCGGAGCGGGAAGGCGCCGACTACCTCGGTGTTAGTCCGGTGTTCGCCACGCCGACGAAGACCGACGCGGCGCTTCCGCTGGGGCTGGAAGGTCTGCGGCAAATGCGCGTGGCGACGAAGTTGCCGCTGGTAGCGATCGGCGGCATCCACGCGGGCAACGCGCAAGAGGTGATCCGCGCCGGAGCGGATGGACTCGCCGTCGTGTCGGCCATCGTGTCGGCCGATTCGCCGCGCGAAGCCGCAAGACAGTTGAGGCGGGAAATCGAAGCGGCCCGCAATTATGATATTTATAAATAACATATATGGTATTTATAAATATCATAAATGGCTGAACGGGGCAGGAGGCGGACCATGAGCGAGAAAATCTATCGGCGCGCGTTGACCATCGCGGGCTCGGACAGCGGGGGCGGGGCGGGCATCCAGGCCGACCTGAAGACGTTTGCGGCCAACGGCTGCTATGGAATGAGCGTGATCACGGCGCTGACCGCGCAGAATACGCAAGGCGTGACCGGCATTCATCCGGTACCGGTCGATTTCGTGGCGCGGCAGCTCGACGCGGTGCTCTCGGATCTTGGCGCGGACGCCGTGAAGATCGGCATGCTGTATTCGGCGGCATTGATCGAGACGGTGGCGCGCAAGCTGCAGGAATACCGGGTTTCACGCATCGTGCTGGATCCGGTGATGGTGGCCCAGAGCGGGGACAAATTGATCAAGGACGACGCCATCGAGGCGCTGAAGACCCATCTGATCCCGTTGGCGGAGATTCTGACGCCGAATATTCCGGAGGCGTCGGTGCTGCTGGGGCGGAAGATCTCCGGGGCGGCCGAGATGCCCGGCGCGGCCCTCGAACTGACGGGGCTCGGTTGCCGGAACGTGCTGGTGAAGGGGGGGCACCTTGAAGGGGAAGACAGCGACGACTGCCTTTGTCTCGGGGACGGGAAGCGCATCGTGCGGCTGCCGTGCGTGCGCGTGGAGACGCGCAACAACCACGGGACGGGCTGCACGCTGTCGTCGGCGATCGCGGCATTCATCGCGAAAGGCGACGACGTGGAAACGGCCGTGCGCCGCGCGAAGGAATACATCACGGGGGCCATCCGCGCGGGCGCGGCCTACCGCCTCGGCCACGGCCACGGCCCCGTGCACCACTTCTGGAAATATTGGTAGGGCGGCGCGGGTTCAGCGCGCGCGGCGCCAGTATCGTTCGAGGTGGACGAGGACGAAGGTAAGGGCGCCGAGGGCGGCGGTGGCGGCGAGGCCTGCGCGGGACAGGGGCACGAGCTTGAAGGCCTTTGCCAGAGAGGGCATGTAGATCACGCCGAGCTGCAGGACCAGCGTCAAGAGCGTCAGCGCGCCGAGCGCGCGATTGCGGCCAAAACAGAAGGGCCTGTCCGTCAGCGCACGCAGGCCCCAGGCTTGGCCGATCTGCGCGAAGCCGATGGCGGAGAAGAGGACGGTCTGCCATTCGCCGCTGCCCCAGCCGAAGCGATGCCAGGCGCCGGCGAGGAGCAGGGAGGCGAAGCAGATGAACAAGCCCATCCAGCCAACGTGCAAAATGGCGGGGCGGTCGAGGATGGCGGCGTCGGGGCGGCGCGGCGGGCGGCTCATGACGTCGGTCTCGGCCGGTTCGAGGCCGAGGCCGAGCCCCATCAGGCCGTCGGTGAGCAGATTCAGCCACAGCAGATGCAGCGGCCGCAGGGCCATGGCGCCGATGCCGGCGAGAGGCGCGAGCATCATGATCAGCACCTTGCCGAGGTTGCCGCCAAAGGAATACTTGATGAAACGGACGAGGTTGTCGTAGATCGTCCGGCCTTCCTCGATGGCGGCAACGATGGTGGCGAAGTTGTCGTCGAGCAGGACCATCTTGGAGGATTCCTTGGCGACGTCGGTGCCGGTGATGCCCATGGCCACGCCGATTTCCGCGCGCTTGAGGGCCGGCGAGTCGTTGACGCCGTCGCCGGTCATGGCGACGACGTGGCCGTCGTTTTGCAGGGCGGTCACGATGCGCAGCTTGTCCTCGGGCGACACGCGGGCGTAGACGGAAACGTGCTCGGCCTGCTTTTCAAGGTCGGCGTCGGAGATCGCGGCGAGCTCGGTGCCGGTCATGACGCGGGGTTCCTCGCCATCGGGCGGCAGGCGCAGGTTGCGGGCGATGGCGGAAGCGGTAAGGGGATGGTCGCCCGTGATCATGATGGTGCGGATGCCGGCGGCATGGCTGCTGGCCACGGCGGCGCGGACGGCCTCGCGCGGGGGGTCCATCATGCCGATCAGGCCGCAGAAGACGAGGTTGGATTCGACGTCGCGGGCCTTCGCGTGCGCGGCGGGAGGCGCAGCGAAGCAGCGGAAGGCCATGCCGAGGACGCGGATGCCGTCGTTGGCCATGCGTTCGTTGTCTTCATGGAACTTGCGGCGGATTTCGTCGGTGAGCGGCACGATGCGGCCTTGGTCGACGACGTGCGTGGCCAGATGGGCCAGGCCGTCGGGCGAGCCCTTGACGGCGGCCAGGACGGATGCGGCCATGGCTTCGGGCAGGGGATAGTCGCCTTCGTCGCCGCGGTGGAGAGTGGCCATGCGCTTGCGGTCGGAGTCGAACGGGAATTCCGCGAAGCGCGGCAGCTCCTCGCCGAGGGATTGCGTCGCGATGCCGAAGCGTTCCGCGGCGACCAGCAAGGCGGTTTCCGTGGGGTCGCCGATCATGCGCGGCGGCCGGCCGGATTCCTCGAAGACCAGGTGCGCGTCGTTGCACAGCGAGGCGGAGAGCAGGAGCGGGAAGAGTTCAGGCTCGTCCTCGGCGGAGGGCAGGGCGGGGTCAACCTGGTCCCCGGCAAGGAAGAAGTCGCGGTGGAGGGTATGCAGCCGAGTGACGGTCATCCGGTTTTCGGTGAGCGTTCCGGTCTTGTCGGAGCAGATGACGGTGACGGCGCCGAGGGTTTCGACGGCGGGCAGCTTGCGGATGAGGGCCTGGCGCTTGAGCATGCGGCGGCCGCCGAGGGCGAGGGTGGCCGTAATGACGGCCGGGAGGCCTTCGGGCACGACGGCGACGAGCAAGCTGACGGCCGTGAGGAGCATGTCGCCGAATGTCCCGCCGCGCAGCAAACCGATGGCCAAAATGGCGAAGGCGGCCGCAAGTCCCGCGATGGAGAGATGCTTGCCCACCTGCGCCAATTTGCGCTGGAGGGGCGTGCGGCCTTCGTCGATGCCCTGAATCATGCCGGCGATCTTGCCGAGCTCGGTGCGCATGCCGGTTTCGACCACGACGCCGGTGCCGCGGCCGTGAGCGACGATGGTGCCCAGATACGCGAGATTTTTGCAGTCGCCCAGCGGCAGCTTTTCGTCGGGCAGGGGTTCGACCTGTTTCTTGACGGCTTCCGATTCGCCGGTGAGCGCGGCCTCCATGACGCCGAGGTTGACGACTTCGATCAGGCGCAGATCGGCGGGGACGACGTTGCCGGCCTCGAGCTGGACGACGTCGCCGGGCACGAGCTCGCGGGCGGGAATTTCGCGCAGGGAGCCGTCGCGGCGGACGCGGACGACGGGGCTGGACATCTGCTTCAGGGCGGCCATGGCTTTTTCGGCGCGATATTCCTGGATGAAGCCCAGCACGCCGAAGAGGATGACGATGGCGAGGATGGCGATGCCTTCGGTGACGTCGCCGAGGAAGAAAGAGAGGCCGGCGGCGGCAACGAGGATGAGGATCATGGGTTCGGCAAACTGGGCCAGAAGCATTTTCCAGGCCGGGCGGGAGATGGTTTCCTGCAGCTCGTTGGGACCGTGGGCGGCGAGCCGGGCGGCGGCTTCGGCGGCGGGAAGGCCGCCGGGGGAGGATTGCCGCTCGGCGAGGACGTCCTCGACCTTGCGGGCATGCGGGGCGATCATTCTATGTTGCCTTTATATGCAAAAGGCGCCTTTCGGCGCCGGACCCTGAACGGAAATTGGAGGCGCGGATCGGGATCGAACCGATGCATAAGGATTTTGCAGACCCTCGCCTTACCACTTGGCTACCGCGCCATTCAAGTCGGGGGGAAAGATAGCGGGGGAACCGCGGAACGTCAACTCGGCGGCGGGGAAAACCGCCGTTGACGCGGTCCCGTTGCCCGTGATACATCCACTAGACCAATCGCCTCAGGTCGGGGCGTAGCGCAGACTGGTAGCGCGTTTGCTTGGGGTGCAAAAGGTCCCGGGTTCAAATCCCGGCGCCCCGACCATCTTGCAGCCGGAACCGCGGATTTTCCGCGGTTCGTTGTTGGGGCTCTCCCCAAGAGATTGCGGCCTAGCCGCAGGCCACGGTCCTGATTGATGTCCGAAGGATGGATGTGCTAGATTGGCATGCCGTCAGGAGGAACCTCATCATGGTGCGGCGGTTGCTGGCGGCGGTTGTGGCATGGACGGCGGTGGAGGCGGGGGCGGCGACGTGGATCGTCGACAACTTGGCGTACACCAACGAAGACTTGAGCGTGGAAACGCACGACTTCGCGTGGGCGATCGCAGGGGTCAATTCGGCTACGGCGGAGACGCACGTCGTCAACTTGGCGACCGACGTGAACTACGCCGCGACGGCTACGTTCCTCGCTCCCGCGCAGATCAACGGACTGGACTGGAGCCGCTCGCGGATCGACGGCGTTCGATTCACGCGGGGCGGCGGGGCCGCGAACGTGCGGATGGACGAGGTCATCTACGACGAGGCCGGCGGAGGCGGCACGCTCGAAGACTGCCAGCTTTCGCCGTATGGCCAGTTGTCGGCCAACGGCAATCCGGTATCGGTGCGCGACTGCCTGCTGGACGGCTATGCGGAGGCCCAGGGGCTGGGCGAGGGGGTTGCGTTCGAGGGCAATGCCGTTTGGCTGGGGAAGGTGACGCTGGCCGCGGGCACGGTGCTCAACAACGCGTTCCACGGCGGCGAGCTCCGGGCGGGGCAGGCCACGCTGTCCGGCAACACGTTCGATTGCGCGTCGAACAGTCTCTACCTGCGGATCGGATCGGGCGACGTTCTCGCAAATACGTTCACGGGCACGGCGCTGCGGGTGGCGCTCGGCACGAACCTGTCGCTCGCCGACGTCGAGATGTCCGAGCTGGAGCTGTTCGGCGACGGCAACTACGTCTACCGCTGCGCGATCACGAACGGGCTCGCCGTGGCCGGCCACAGCAACGAGATCTCCCAGTGCGACGTCAGCGACCACGAAACGACCAACTTCAGCATCTCGATCGTCGGCGACTTCAACTCCATCCGGTATTCGCGGCTTTTCGCGATCGGCGGGGTTCACATGGTCGGGGACGATTGCGAATTTCGGCACAATCTGGTTTTCAGCAACGCCTATGGCATCCGGCTGGAGGGCGACCGCGGTAGGATCCGGGAAAACCGCATCGGCTTCGAGACCAACGGCGGGGCGACCATCGCGTTCAGCGGGCCGGGCATCGAGGCGATCGGCGCGGACAACGTGGTGGGCGACGAGTTTCCCGACGGGGGCGACGGCAACCAAATCGTGGCGGCGGGCGGGTCGGGCATCCGCGCGGTCGGCGGGCTTGCCGGCATCCGGGGCAACTGGGTAGGTTGTGCCAGCAACGACGGGCTGTACGTCTACGGCGGCTGCGGGACGGGCATCGACGTTTCCGGGGGCGCGAGCAACGCGCTGTACCGCAACGTGGTGGTGGATTCCGCGGGCGACGGCATCGTGTTGTCCAACTGTCCGGCCGCGCAGGTGATGGATTGCCGCATCGGGGTGTGTCCGCAGGATCTCATGCGCGCCAACGGCGGGCGAGGGCTGGTCTTGCACGGTTCGCCCCGGAACGACCTGTGGGGCAACTGGGTGGTGGGATCGGGGCTGGAAGGCCTGTGGCTGTTCGATTGCTCCGACACGGAAATCGTCGGCAACCGGATCGGCTACGTCCCCGAGCTGGGTCTGTGGCGCTACAACGGGAGCCACGGTCTCCACGCCGTCAACAGCTCGAACCTGACGATCGGCCTGCGCAATCCCGGGCTGGAAAACGTGGTGGCGGGCAACGGCGGCCACGGCATTTTCATCGAGCGCAGCGAGTGGCAAGCGCCGGACAGCGCGTGCGAGGGCACCCGCATTTTCGCCAACTGGGTCGGCCAAT
>CAZECJ010000055.1:0-17131 GCA_964510645.1 uncultured Verrucomicrobiota bacterium
TCGATTTTGGCTATGCCTGCCCGAAACCCGCCCACACAAAGTCGCGAAGAGCCGTTTTTACGTTCTACATAATTTCCGCCGAAAGTTTTTACGTTCCGTGGAAAACTCCGCCGGAACCAGCGCCGCGCGCCACGCCGCGAGCTTCTGCGCGCAGGTCCGCGAAGCGTGCGCCGGGCTGGTCGAGGGCAGGCGGACAAGTTCCACGCCGGCGAGCCGGTCGCCGCAGGCCTTCGCGACGTGCCGCCGGAACAGGGCTTCCGCCGGGCCGCCGTTGAACGCGATCGTCTCCAGCTCCGGATGCCGCGCGAGCAATTCCGGAATCGCGTTGGGCGCGAGCCGCCGCGGATGGATCGCGGAATCGAGGCTGCCCGGCCGCTGCGCGGCCTGCAGCACGTCCCAGAGCATCACGCCCTGCGCCGCCAGCTTGCGCAAGCGCGCGGCGTAGGGAAGCTCCCGCCCCGCGCCGCAGAGTTCGCCCATGATCGGCCAAAACGCGTTGCGCGGATGCGCGTAATATTGCCCCTGCCGGATCGATTCCGCGCTCGGCAGCGTCCCCAAAATCAGCACCCGCGCCCGCTTCGGCTCCACCGCCGGAAATCCCGTCGCCCAATGCTGCCTGCCCGCTTTCATGCTTGCACCCGCCCCTTTAATCTTGTTCGCCCGCAATGGTCAAAGCCTCCCGCGTGCCCGCGAACCGCAGGTTGCGCAAGCGCGGGAAAGGATTTGGAAAAACGAGGGGCTTTCCCGGCAAAATAAGCACCGGATTTTCCGATGAGAACGCTTCGCGGACGACCCGAGCAGGACTCGTGTCCGCGAGCGGTCGGCCTCGGAGCGTTCGCGCGGAAAAGACGGGGCTTGGTTTTGCCGCCTCGTTTTTCCGAAGCCTTTCCCGCATTCTTTGCCCGCTCCTCCGCCTCACTTCGCCGCCGCCCGCGGCTCGAAGCGCAGCGCAACGGAATTGATGCAGTAGCGCAGGCCCGTCGGCCGGAGTCCATCTTCGAAGACGTGGCCCAGATGCGCGTCGCACCGCGCGCAGAGCACTTCCGTGCGCACCATGCCGAGGCTGCGGTCCTTGTGCAGCGTCACGTGCTCGTTCGCGACGGGCTGGAAATAGCTTGGCCAGCCCGTCCCCGACTCGAACTTGGCGTCCGACGAGAACAGCGGCAGCCCGCAGCCCACGCAAAAGTAGGTGCCGGGCTCGTGGTGGTCGTTAAACGGCCCCGAGCATGCCCGCTCGGTGCCTTGCTGCCGCGTCACGCGGTATTGTTCCGGCGTCAGCAGCGCGCGCCATTCGGCGTCGGTCTTGACGATTTTTTCCATGGCGTAGCCCTCCGGTTTCTGCGGTGCGGAGGCCGGCGCCGCCTGCGCCGCCGCCGCCGCGGC
This sequence comes from uncultured Verrucomicrobiota bacterium, assembly GCA_964510645.1. Taxonomy (GTDB): domain Bacteria; phylum Verrucomicrobiota; class Kiritimatiellia; order CAIQIC01; family Lenti-01; genus Lenti-01. The sequence goes on from CAZECJ010000055.1 coordinate 1,384, forward strand.
GGCCCAGGCCAATCCCAGCACCAGCGCGATTCCCATCCAGTCGTTGTTCGCTTTCATGGGCTCACTCTACACCATCCGGGCCCGCGGCGAAAGCTTTGGCGCTTGCGCCGCCTCCCCGCGCGTGGCAAATTGTGCCCATGGACGCAGCGTGGACAGACTGGGTACGGCACATCCCCTTCCCCGGCATGGGCGGATTGCTCGAAATCCTCGTCCTCGCCGTGCTGTTCTACTACGCCATCCTCTTTTTCCGCGGCACGCGCGGCGCGCAGGTGCTGCTGGGCTTCGTCACCGCCCTCGTGGCCATGCTGGTGTTGACGCGGATGTTCAACCTCGACACCCTGAACTGGATCCTCCAGCAGGTCTCCGTCTACCTCGTCATCGCCTTCGTGGTCATCTTCCAGCCTGAAATCCGCCGCGCCCTCGCCGAGCTCGGCAAGCAGCACGTCTTTTCCACCCAGCGCGAGCGCGGCACGCTCGACGAAATCGTGCGGGCGGTCTCGCTGCTGGCCGAAGGCAAGATCGGCGCCTTGATCGCCATCGAGCGCGAGATCGGCACCTTGGCCGTCCAGGAGACCGGCACGCGCCTCGACTCGCTCGTTTCCGCCGACCTGCTCGCCACGCTCTTCTATCCCCGCACGGCGCTCCACGACGGCGGCGTCATCATCGAAGGCGACCGCGTCCGCGCCGCCGGCTGCGTCTTCCCGCTGTCCTCGCGCGACATCGGCAAGACCGGCACCCGCCACCGCGCCGCCGTCGGCCTGTCCGAGGAGACCGACGCGGTCGTCCTCGTCGTTTCCGAAGAAACCGGCGCGATTTCCCTCGCCTACAAGGGCCGCCTGATCCGGGGCCTGGACGAAGAGCGCCTCCGCCGCATCCTGTCGTCCGTCCTCATGCGCGGCGCCCCGACCGCCCAGGGCCGCTGGCAGCGCCTCCGCCGGAACCTCGATCTCTCCGCCGCCGGCCTCGCCCGCACCGAAGAACTGATGGAGCGCGAATTTGAAGAACCTCCGAAAAATCCCTGAGTTCCTCGGCACCCGCAACGGCATCCGCCTGGTGTCCGTCGTCGCCGCCATCGCCGTCTGGTACGCCATCCGCGCGGCCACCAGCAACTCCACGCTCGTCACCGACATCCCCCTGGCGATCCAGCCCCCGCCGGACTGGAGCGTCGTGGACTGCTCGGCCAAGACCATCGACGTCGCCTTTCTCGGCACGCGCGACGACCTGCGCTATCTCAACCGCGACCTGATCAAGGCCACGGTCGACGCCCGCAACCAGCAAAACAACCAGTCCGCGACGGTCACCCTCGGCCCGGCGAACATCAACACCTTCGGGAATGCCCGCATCGACTTCATCCGGCCGGCGACGATCACGCTGCGCCTCGACCGCGAAATCACCAAGCAGGTTCCCGTCAAGGTCGAGACCCAGAACCTGCTGCCCGACGGCTACGAGATCGAAAAGACCGTCATCACCCCCGCCACCGTCGTGGTCTCCGGCCCCGCGCAGATCCTCGACGCCGTCGAATTCATCGGCACCACTCCCGTCGATCTCGACGGCCGCATCCGCTCCATCAACAAGCGCCGCCTGCCGCTCGTCCCCGGCGAGAACTTCGCCGGCGTCAAGCTGGACCCCGCCGCCATCACCCTCGACCTGGCGATCATCGAGCGCTCCATCAGCTCGCGCTTCCCGGACATGCCCATCCTGCCCATGCTGCCGCCCGGCCGCGCCCTGCGCGTCGATCTCGATCCCGACGTCGCCACCCTCACCGTCAAGGGCCGCCCCGAACTCGTCAACGCCCTCGCCGCCGAAGAGATCCGCCTCTTCGTGGACATCACGACCATCGCCGACGACAAATCGACGACGCTGCCGATCCGCGCCGTGCTGCCCAACGGCGTCACCCTCGTGCGCACCGAGCCCGCCACCGTCGACGCCCGCCTGAAGGAATAGCGATGCGCCGACCGTTCTTCGCCGCCGGCCTCCTGGCCCTCCTCGCGCTCCCCGCCGCCGGCGGCTGGCGCGACGCCCCCCTCCCGCCCGACGCCGAGCAGCTCAACCGCACCGCCGACAACGCCGCGAGTTCCGAAACCGCCGCCCGCCTCTACGCGAAATCCGTCCGCCTCTATCCGTCCAACGGCCCCGCCCTCTACGGCCTCGGCCGCGCCCTGCTCGACCAAGACCGCGCCGCCGACGCTCTCAAGGTCTTCCGCCGCATGGACGCCCTCTATCCCGACGATCCCGACGTCCTCGAAGCCCTCGCCGCCGCCCTCGCCCGCCTCCCCGAGCCCCGGCGCGCGGAGATCGCCGAAGGCCTCGCCCTCGCCGAACAGGCCATCCAGCTCCCGCCCGCGCGCCCGCAAGCCTGGCACGTCCTCTCCGTCCTGCGCTACCTCGACGGCGACTATGCCGCCGCCGCCGAAGCCGCCCGCCGCGCCATCGACCTCGATGCGCTGACCCCTTCCGACCCCGAAACCACGGCCCTCTACCAGCAACAGGAGATCGCATGCAACGACGCCTTGTCCGTCTTCTCGCCCTTGGATTGATCCTCGCCGCCCCCGCCCTCGCGCAGGTCCCGACTACAGACCTCGGCTCTCCGACCTCGGACCTCGGATCTCGGACCTCGCCCCCCTCTACCCCCCCCATCTACCCCGTCGGTTCCGAGCCCCAGCCCGAACCTTCGCCCATCCAATGGGCAGGCACCGTCGCCACCCTCGGCTCCGTGAAGCTCGACTCCGCCACCAAGACCGTCAGCGCCACCGGCTGGGTCAACCAGACCTCCGGCCCCATCGAAGTCCTCGCCTGCGGCCCCGCCGGCAAGGTCCACGAATCCGTCTTCGTCCTCGCCCTCAATCCCCTCGACCTGCAGGCCGCGCTCCTTCTCGCCGGACTCAAGGGCGGCGAGCCCATGGCCGAAATCGGCCAAGGCCCGCCCCACGGCGCCCCCGTCGACGTCTTCGTCGATTGGACGTCCGGCGACGAAGCCAAATCCGCCCGCGCCGAATCGTTCGTCTGGAACCTCGAAGACAACGCCGCCTTGCCCGAGACCCCGTGGACCTTCACCGGCTCCGTCATCAAGGACGGCCAGTTCAAGGCCCTCGCCGAGGAATCCCTCGTCGTCACCTACTGGGACCCCTACGCCATCGTCAACCTCCCCCTCCCCTGCGGCGCCAACGACGAACTTCTCGTCGCCAACTCCAACGCCGTCCCCCCCTACCAAACCCCCGTCACCCTCCGCTTCGTCCCCCGCTGATCCGCCCCAACTTGATCATTGGATATTCCTCATTGGATATTGGATATTCCGCCCCAACATTCTTCATTCTTAATTCATAATTTTGAATTGCCCACCGCCCCCATGCGGGGGATCGTGGCTCGTCGATTTTTACGTACTGTGGAAAAAAGTTTTCCACGCTACGTAAAACACCCCTCTCCCGCGCCCCCAACGTCCAGTCGGATGGGTGTAGGCCAGCCTTGCACGGCTGGCGGGCTGTTCCAGCCCCGATCCCGCCGGGGATGCAACCCCGGCCCACATCGCCGGTCTCCAACACCAGACGGCCCGCCACCCCAATGCGCCATTGACTCGCCCCTCCCATCCGCCTACCCTTTGGTAGGTCAAAGGAGTACCCGATGAAGTGGTTAACCCGGCTTTAAGTCGGTTGAATAAATACTGTTCGACTAGAAAAATGAATACGATAACCCGATTGACCATAATTTCATCGCTGGTTTTCGTGGCTGGATGCGGCACCTTGGCTAACTTGTCGTCAAGAAACGGCGAATATTACTTGGCCACGTCCGAAGACTGCCGCGCAATCAGTCCCGCCGCACTTAACCATCCATGTATGCCGACCGGCCCACTTTTTACGGTCCCTTGGATTCTATGCTGGGTCGCGGACATTCCAATCTCTCTGACAACAGACACGCTGCTCCTTCCCTACGATTACCATTTAAGAAAACAGAATGGGTTCTACATCCTGGTTTCCGATGATGACGAGAATCCCATTTCAGGGGTCTTAATTGAGGGCTTGGGTCGTCGCTCTATATCTGGCACTACGGATGCCCGCGGAATGTTCCGGTGGCCAAGTGATTCAGTCCAAGAGGTGACGTTGTCGAAATCGGGATATTATGACTCGAAGGGATTTCCGGACCGCCATGCACTCAACACAGCCGAACCGGCGGGGGCGAAAACAAATGTACTTAATGTTATCCTAAAGGATATCCGGCATCCGATTCCTATGTATGCCAAAAGATTATGGCGCGAATTCATACCCGCGTACGGAGTGCCCTTGGGCTATGACCTGGTAAAAGGCGACTGGCTGCCGCCCTATGGACGCGGTGTTACCTCGGATTTCATCTTCCGTTTGGATTGCCAATTCGGAGGGCTTCGCCCAATTGATAACGGGCAGATATTTAACGCAACTTTTTCACTCGCCTTCTCCAATAGTGGCGACGGCATCCAGGAGGTTACACAGTGGCCTGGCAGTAGCCTCCGGTTGCCGCGATATGCACCAGAGAATGGGTATGAGAGTAATTGGTTCATAAAGAGTTTTCAGAACGAACAGGGCCATAGTGATTCGCAAGAAAAGGATTATTTCTTTCGGGTCCGAACGAAGAAGGATGCCAAAGGCAAGATTATCAGTGCGCTATATGGAAAAATCCAGAATTCGCTATATGCCTTGGCGGTAAAAGGCGGGTCACAGTTACATCTGACCTATTATTTGAATCCCACGCCAAATGACCTTAATATGGAGTTCGATCCGAAACGAAACCTAATGACAAACGCCTCTCAATTTGAAGAGGTCAATGAGCCATAAGGAGAGCCCTCCTCTGGCTTGAAAACAGATGGAAACTGGGTCGAACAATCGGTTGCAGGGCACCATCTACAAAGTGTCGGGTCCCCTGACTCGTGACGTTCAGCAAAACCCATGACCCTCATCAAATCCATCGCGGCATTGAGTTTGGTTGCGGTCTGCGGCACGGCGGCATCCGCCGAGACGTTCGCGGAATATTTCACGAACCAGGTGCCTTTCACGCGCGTGGTTTCGGAGAACGAGCGGCCCGCCGATTCCCTGTGCGGAATGTACCCGGACGACAATCCCGACACGGGCGGCTTGAGCGGCAGACGCCTGTATCTTTATCCCGACCGGGTCTTCGTGCTGACCCGCTGGGCCGACATCCTGCCGGAAGAACTCGTCGTCAAGGGCACTTGGACACGGACGGATGCCGCGTTGGTTCTGGTTCCCCAACCGGCGACCAACTTCCCGTGGCTGGACTATTCCTATACGACCGTGCTCTTCGACGACGGCCGCAAGCAATGCCTGCTGCTCGTTGGAACGGAGTGGGGAGAGAAAGGGTTCCGGGATTTCATGGGCCGCCATGGTTCGGCGCTCGATCGGGCCCGATCGGTTTACGTCGCCAACGCAGATCGACCGGCCAACTTCGTTTTCCGAACCTGGGAAGAAGAAGTCATGTACGTCATGACCTTTTCGGCGGGATTCGCCTATAAACGGCCCCTCGCGGAACCGGATTCCCGTTGGTTGGCCGCCGAACCGCTGCCTTGACGGCCGGTCCAGGGAGCATTGATCCATCCTGTCGCCGCCGAAACCATCCGGGACGAGGTCGTCCCGGCTCCAAACGGCCACGGGATTCCTGCCTTAATCCGCCCCCTTCCTCAACTTGGACATTGGATATGGATCATTGGATATTGGATATTCCGTCCCCGCTTTACCCAATCCGCGCTACACCTTCCGCACGGACAGCCGCCCAATCCCGTTGGTCGTTGTCCGGGAAACCCCTCCCGCGAGGTTGACATCACACATCAGGATGTGTGACATTATGTGTGGAGGTGAACCTCGTGGCGACGAATCTACAACTCGACGATCGGCTGATCCGGGAGGCGCTGGTTCTCGGCAAGCACCGCACCAAGAAGGCGGCCGTGACCCAGGCGCTGACGGACTATATCCGGCATCTGCGCCAGAACCGCATGCTGCAGTGCTTCGGAACCGTTGATTTCGACCCGGCCTACGACTACAAGAAACAACGGACGCGGGCGTGAGAGTCTTGGTCGATACCAGCGTCTGGTCCCTGGCTTTGCGGCGCGCGGCGCCCCGGCGCCATCCGGAAGCGGAAGAACTCGCCCGACTGATCTCGGCCCACGTCGTGGACATCGTCGGCCCCATCCGCCAGGAACTGCTTTCCGGCGTGCGCGACCCGGAATCGTTCGCGCGGCTAACTTCGCATCTGGAAGCTTTTCCCGATTTGCCGTTGCTGACCGAAGACCACGTCACGGCGGCGAAGTTTTTCAACCTGTGCCGGTCCAAGGGCATCCAAGGCTCCAACACCGACTTCCTCATCTGCGCCGTCGCCGTGCGCTGCGATCTGGCCATCTTCACGACCGACAAGGATTTCGAATCGTTCAAGAAGTGTCTTCCCATCGCGCTGCACGAGATGGAAAAGCCCGCCCGGCCGCTTAAATAGACCGGGTCTTGGCTCCGGGCCGGAACTTGGAACTTGGATATTGATCATTGGATATTCCGCCCCCCCACTCCACCGATCCGCGCTAGACCTTCCGCACGGACAGCCGCCCGATGGGCTTGGATTCGATGTAGTAGCGTTCGAAATCGGTCTGCTCGTCTTCCGGCGGCGCGAACGGGGCGACGGGGGCGAATCGCGCGGCCATTGCACCCCCCCCCCAACGTTCAATTGGATGGGTGTAGGCCAGCCTTGCACGGCTGGCGGCCCGTTCCCGCCCCGACCCCGCCGGGGATGCAACCCCGGCCCACATCGCCGGCCTCCGGCATCAGACGGCCCGCCACTCCCGTGCGCCATTGACTCGCCCCGCCCATCCGCCTATCCTTTGGTCGGTCACTGACGCCCCGATGAATGGATCACACGACTCGAAGGCGGTTGATAAATGCGGTTAGCCGAAATAGGAAGAACCATGCCAGACTGGGTCGGAGCAAATATAGACATTGTCGTCGTTGTCGCGGTTGTGCTGATGATCGGTGCATATCGGTGGCTAAAAACACGGCAAGCGCTCTATCGAATGACCGACGCGATCAACGAGATCCTGCGCGCGGAAAACGCCGGCGAGATTGACCTCATCCGCTCGCCCAGGCTCAGACGGTTGCTCTCGCTGACCCAGATTGCAAAACGGCTAGAGGAAAAGATCCTCCGGCTGAAAATGCACCTGGCGCAAAAGGCATCTGTAAAATGAAACCGAGCCAACACCAGGGTGCACGGATGCCGGCCATCGGTGCCCAAGTACTCCTCAGCATAAACCGTGAAGTTCGACGATCGGCAATATGAATAGAACTTGCATCGCCATATTGTTTATTTCAATCGAAAGCGCGGCCATAGCCGAACCAATAGGGGGGCACCAATGTTCTCCCGTCCCGCCGGACAACCCCGAATGGGCCGTAACCTACAACTACTCTGCCGCAGACAGGGATTTCTCTGGCAGCAACACCCTATTTATTGGAAAAGTTGATTTGGAAACAAAGTCGTATATTCCTGCCCATATGGAACTCACCCAATCGGGTGTATTTTTTGCATACTATGAACCAAATTCAGGGCTTAAGTTGGAATGGATATTAAGCTATGGAGAGGTCCGTTTTACCAATGATGTCATCATTACAACCGGAGTAAATACCCAGGCATCCATTGGAGTGATTGCCTATTCTGTCGACTGGGAAAAATGCGGCGAACATTCGGGTTCAGACTGTCGACGCCAAGGCGTGCCTCAGCCAGAACCCCAACATTAACAGGAACATAAGAGAACCACATGGGCCCATTACCCGGCGGCAGTCCTGGTCCGCATGCCATTATTCCAGCCCCGTGGCGGCTGGTGATCATCCTGGCGGGCGTCCTCGCGATCATCGCCATCGGCGCGCTAATCCGGCAAACCCTGCAACTCTTCGACTAGGCAAACAGCAAGGGCATCGAGCAATGGTCCATCGAATGGAACAAGGAGCACCAACCATGATGAGAAGTTGCGGTTGCAGGGAGATCGACATGAAACGCGCCATTCAAACGCTGCTCGCCCTCGGGTGCCTGTGGGGTGCCGCCGCGCACGCCGCCGACCCCGTCGGCAGTTCCACGTCCGCATGGTCGCCGCCCTCGTCCAATTTGGTCATGAGAATCAGCGGCCCCCGCGCCGTCATCGTCCATCCGGAAACGCGCGATTTCTATCTGAAATGCGAGATCCGGAACGTCGGAACCGAGCCGGTGCCCGTATACCAAGACGCCCGCATCTATCTGGTGGACGCCGCCAACCAAACCAACCGCTGCCTCAAATACATCGACGGGGTTCGCTACACCCCCATCCTCGGCCCCGGCGAGTCCACCACCTGGTGGCAGAACGGCAAGATTCCCGAGACGGGCGAATTCCAGGCCTTTGCCCGTCGGGAAGGCGACGACCATCTCTGCACGCCGACGATCCCGTTCTCCCTGTCCCACTCGACCTCGACGGAGGAGGAGCGCGTCGCCCTCCGCAATCGAACCCTGCAGGAGCACTTCGCGGATTTCCCGGTGCTCGAGCCGAACACGGACAGCCAGGCGGCCGCTTACGTGACCGTCTCGTTCACGAACGAGCCCCTCGTCGTGGACGGCTTGCTGTATCAAGCGATCCGCTTCACCGCGCCCGCGCAACCCGCCGACCTGACCTGGTCTTTCGTACTGGAAAACGCCGCCCACAACAAAGGGAACTTCTACATCCTCCCCGAGCGCGGCGAGATGGAGGGGTTCACCTATTTCCACACGCGGAAACTGCATTCCGACCTCCCCGCGATCGGCAAGACCGGCGACGGCTTGATTTTCCAACGGCTGGACCGTGCGTTCCTCGTGCCCGGCCAGAGCTATTTGATCTGGTTCCAGAACATGTACCGGGAAGTCCCGTCGGTTACCCTGTCCCTCAATTTGCTGGCCGAAAAACTTTCGGAGCGCGACGTATTCATCAAAATTTACGACAAGGTCAGGTAACCCACGCGGGAAGGCAGCCGTCCCTCGGGTTGCCGGACGCGGACAAGGAGCAGCAAAATAAAAAAGACCCTGATCGTCGTCCTCGGCCTGTGCGTTGCAGCCCTCGCAATGGCAACCGACGCCCAGACGGAACCGGCCGCCCCCGCGCGAGACAACGTCACCCTTTATTCCTTCCGTTTCCGCGATACCTCCCTGAGCATGGTCCTCGAATATTTGAAAACCCTGACCGGAAAAAACATCACGGTAGATCTTGGCGTCGCGGCCACCGTGACGGCCTCAACCCCGGAGAAATTGACCGCCGAGGAAGCCCTCGCCTTCATCACCCAGTTGCTTGAAGAGCAAGGCATCACCCTTGAAAACCTGGATGAGGAAACGATCCGCGTGCGCGGCACGCCCAGCCGCAGCGTTGATCCAGAGAATACCGGCAGCAGTTACGCGGCCCGGCGGCTCGCCCGGACCCAGGCCCAACGAGAACAAGACCCGCTCCCAGATCGAAAGGAAGCCGCGCCATGACGTTCAAACGCGCGATCGCAACCCTGCTGGCGCTGGTTTACGGAGTCCTGGGCGTCCTTGAACTATATGCGGGGCTCTCCCTCATTCCCGGGTTCGTCCGGGAGCCCAGTCTATTTATTGCCCTCATCGCCATCGCGTTCGCGTCGATCGGCGGAATCCTGTGCTATGTCGTGTATAGAATCATCCGCCAGCACACGGAGGACTCACTCAAAGCCCTGTCCGCACTTCTCGGCTTCACCGTCTATTTGCTGTCCGGCCAAGCCATCAAGCGCTTCCCGCTTTATCGCCATGATACAAGCCGTTTCCTTGCCGATGGCGTTTCCGTCCTGCTCCCCATCCTGCTGGGATACTTCGCCTACAAGCTCGCGTTTGGCTACTTCCGGAAGAAATGAATCCCGCATTCCATCCTAAGGCGATCGGCGCCAAGATGCGCCTCAGCGTGAGCCCTGACGTTCCGCAAAGGAAATGAAATGAACCTGCCGATGAAATGTCGATGCGCGGCCATGATCGCGAGTGCCTGCATCGCGGGCTTTGCCGTGCGCGCCCTCGCCCAAGACAGCCCGACGTCTGCGATCAACCACGTCAGCCTGAATCCAACCAGCTTCTACGTGTCCATCCTGGTCTCCAACACCCTTTCGGAATGGTTTTTCGCGTTGGAGGCCTACGAAGGCGAACCCGTGGGAGCCACCGGCGGGGTCCAGCGGACGATTGTATCCGATTGGGTGGAAGGGACGGACTCCTCTTTGATTTTGTATGACACCTCGGCCCCCTTGTCGGCCTCTGGGCGCACATATAACGTCGCGATTACTCCGGAAATCGGGGAGTTTTACATCCTCGGCCCCAACGAAGTCTACGCCCCCTATCCCATTTTCACGTCGCCCGTCATTTCTTCGATCGCAGTCACGCCAACGGATACGGGCCAAGACCTGGCCATCACGTATGGCGAGGGGTTGTATACCAATACGGTCCACGTCTTGAGCGACGACGCCACGGGGTTCATCCGGATCAAGGGGACGAACCACATCCCGACCAATGCGGTCGTCGAGCGCAGCCCGAATCCTGCGGCCTGGCCATCGGAATAGCATCCGGCGGACCAGTGCGCGAGCCGCGAGTCCCCGCAGCGGAACGGGATTCCGCGCTCAGCCATACTCGACCCACCCCGACCGCCAGAGCGATGCCATCCATCATGCATCGGACCCAGGCCGCCCGACGAGGGCGTCGGGCCTCCAAAGAAATCCGGTATCCGCAGCGGTGGAGCCGGGTCGCCACCGTCCCGGCCATTACGGCCTTATCGTTTCCATCGCTACATGATATCTGCACATGCCCTACTCCCCGATTTTCCGCACGGACAGCCGCCCGATCGGTTTGGATTCGATGTAGTAGCGTTCGAAATCGGTCTGCTCGTCTTCCGGCGGCGCGAACGGGGGGACGGGGGCGAAGCGGGCGTCGCCCGCGAAGATTTCCGAGAGCTGTTCGAAGTACGGCAGGTGGTCCGTCGCGACGTGCGCGATGCCGCCGGGCGCGAGCGTCCGGTGCAGGGCATCGAGGAACAGCGGATTGAACAGCCGGTGCCCCTCGTGCCGCGCCTTGGGCCACGGATCGGGAAAGAAGACGTAATAGACGTCCACCGCGGCGGGCGGAATCAAGTAGGCCACGGCGTAGTAGGCTTCCACGCGCATGAGGCGGACGTTGTCCAGGTCGAGGCGCCGCGCGCGGTTATCCACCTTGCGGATGCGCCGCAGCATGCGGTCGATGCCGAGGAAGTTCGTTTCCGGATTTTTCGCCGCGCGGGCGAGCAGGAAGCGCCCCTTGCCGCAGCCGAGGTCGATCTCCAGCTGCCGTTCCGGATGCGCGAACCAGCTTTTCACCGGCAACGGGCCGAGCCATTCAGCTTCCGTCTCGGGACCTCTCCGCACGCTTTCCGCGATCATCGCCGGGCTCAGCCGTAGACCAGGACGACGGAATTGCGCAGGGTGCCGATGCCGTCGATTTCGCATTCAACCACGTCGCCGTCGTGCAGCACGACGGGCGGCGTGCGCGCAGACCCAATGCCCCCCGGCGTGCCCATCGAGATCACGTCGCCCGGCTCGAGCGTCATCACGCGGCTCAGATCGGCCAGGACCATGTCGATGCGGAAGATCATCTGCGAGGTCTTGGATTCCTGGAGGATCTCGCCGTTGACGCGCTGGCGGATGCCCAGCGCGTGCGGCCGCTTGATTTCGTCGCGCGTGACGAGCCACGGGCCCATCGGTCCGAAGCCGTCCGCGCTCTTGGCGAAGAACCACTGCAGGCGCGCTTTCTGCAAATCGCGGTTGGTCACGTCGTTCAGGACGGCATAGCCGGCGACGTAGGACAGCGCCTCGCCCTCGTGGATATCGCGCGCGCGCTTGCCGATCACCACCGCCAGCTCGGCCTCGCCGTCCACGCGTTCCATGCCGGGCTTCAGCCGGATCGGATCGTGCGGCCCGCACAGGGCGCCGGGGCTCTTGGAAAAATAGACGGGAAATTCCGGCACCTTGGCGTCGAATTCCTTGGCGTGGTCGCGGTAGTTCTTGCCCAGGCAGATGATCTGCCGCGGCGGCGCGACGGGCGGGCCCAGCCGTACGCCCTCCGCCGGGATCGTCTTGAGGTTCGGCTCTTTCAGCAGGCCCTTCAGTCGCTCGACGCCGTGCGTGCGCCAGAACCGCGCGTCGTAGTCTTCGATGTCGAAAACCATGCCGCGCACGTCGAGGATGCGCGCGGGCTCCTTTTTCGTCGCGTCCAGCCAAATGCCCGGGCGTTCGGCGCCGGGCGCGCCGTAGCGAACCAGCTTCATTAACTACCCTTCTTTCGGGACGGTTGCTCATAGGGTCCCAGAAAACGACTGCCATTCAAATGAATCAGGTGGTCGGGATGCTCCGCAACCCACACCTCGGTTTCCCAGGCCAATTTTTTCCAATACTTGAACATAACATCGCGCGACGGGAAGGCCGTCACATACACGAGCCCGGCCTTGGATTTTGCAAACTGCGCCTTCAACTCCGCGCGGCGCTTCGGATCGACCGGCCCGTGACTTGTTACCACCTCGACCAGTAGCAGCCACTTGCGTGTGGTGTCGTGCAGTACAACATCGGGCATCTTCCCGTGATCATCCAATTTGATCCCAAGTTTCCTGAAACCCTCTTCATCCCGAATTGCCCACTTTTTACCCGTGTCACCCAGGCTGAGGATAAGCGCACCAGAAGCGAAACGGGAGGCAAACTGCTTAATAACATCTCGAATCAAAAGACTATGCTTTCCGGGAGTGAGATGAAGGACTTTCCCGCCCCTTATTCGGACGGGAATCTGCTTCATTCTACGGGCGGCGGCATAACGCTTGGCCAAGGATTTGTGTTTTTTCCTATAGGCCGACAGCGATCGTTCCCAGCTTCCCGTCCTGCACTTCCGCAACAAACACAAGGCATTCGGCTCGACTCGATAGAAGGTCTTCGGACTATTCACAGGCCGATCAGGACGGTCGGGGTTTGGCAACACGATCCCAGCTTGAACGAGTTGATGGACCGACTGCCGCCTGAACATTTCCCGACTGTTGGGCTTATAGCGCCTTTTGTAATGCACACGCGCATAATTCATAATGGGTGTGATGCCTACAGACGGGTCTGTCGCCTCGGTCCACTTTTGATCTGGAGTTAGATTCAGCAACGCCAACAAGCACAGCGCCGTCCGGTCGTTTTGCTGTTCTCGCGGCATTCCCAAATCTCGCAAGACCTGGACGGCTTCCCGAATCCGTGTTTTAGCGCTCATTCAATTCCTCCACCATCGCATCGATCTGCTCCTGCGAACACCGGCGAACCTTGGCCATTCTTTTTCCCAGGCATACCAGTTGCCGGATGGAAGGATAAGGCAATTTCCGCAGGTCCGTCGCATTGACCTGGGTGTGTCCGTTGAAGGCACGGAAATAGCGGTCGACCGGCGTGGAATTCAAATAGGCGCACAGTCCCCGAGCCAAGTCTTCATCCAAGCCGTTTTTCGCGGTGTGGAACACGTTCAAATGGTTTTCGAACCCGATCCAACCATATTCCGACATGGCCGAGCGCGAAACGACGCTGGCCACAATGCGCCGGGTTTCTTCCTTGGAGGAAAGGCGGCGAGTCACCACATAGCAACCCGCAGGATACAGCCACCTTCGGGTTTCGGGCACATTCAGTATGGCGCTTTTCTTCTTTGTAGATCCCGCGGGCCAGCGCATTTTTCCATCGGCAAAATGACAGGGATAGAGCAACGGCACGGCCAGACCGGTGGTCTGATCCAACAAGAAGTCCTTTAAGCGAAAATCCACGATGGGACCGGTGGACACCTGAAGGCCCAACTCGCCCAAATCGTTGAGAAAGGGCAACGAGGTGCCGACCGCTTGGGCCGCTTGCGGAATGCGGATGAACTTTTCCGCATCATTCGCGTTCACGACGGAATCGAAGGGAACCTGCCGGATTTCGCAGTCGCTGAACGAGTCGTCTCGGCTGGTACTGAGCACCACCGGACCCTGCTTGCCGCCGCGGACCAGCTTGATGATGACGTTTTCCTGCAAAACGCCATCCTTACGGAAAGCCTCTTTGCGCGATTCGAACAAATGAATGTGTTCGATGGCGGAATTCGCAAGCACCATGCGGCGAAAGGGGCGATAGTATGGCCCGTTGCAAAAACTGCGCGGCACGATGGCCACCAATTGGCCGCCGGGCTTGAGAAGTTGCAACGCCACCGCCATGAATCCGGAATACAGATTCACCGTTTCGACCCCCAGATCCCTTAGCCATTTTCGATGCGGGGAATCGCCGGTTATCTTTTTGTAGGGGGGATTCAAAACGGCATGGGTGAAAGCGCCCGGATCCCCGAATTCAAAAGGATTGGCCACGGCCTGGATGAAATCATAAGGCTGCACGAGCGGGTCCAGCTTCCCGCCTTGCCGCTGAACCTCCAGCTCGCATTGGCGCAAAAATGGCCGCAAATGCTCCTGCATTTCGGGGTCCACCTCATAGGCCGTCAAAGCTAATGGCGCCCGCCCGCCTGTCTTCTGGCTCCATGCCTGGATAAACGCGCCGGAAAGTGCCCCCTTGCCGGCGCCGGGATCTAAAACCTTGACGAGCCCCCCCTTTTTGAATTCGAACAAAGACGCCATGAACCCGGCGATGCTTGGCGGAGTCATGACTTGGCCCAACTCTGCTTTTCGCCCCGAGCGCAAACCGATGGCCAAAGATTTTGGGCGTCTCGGCTTGCGCTTGGATAGAATACCGATCATGTCCGCCTACGATTTCACGGATTTCCGGGGCACGAACGCCTTGCGTTCCGGCGCGGGGGGCAGGCCTTCGCCCGCGCGGGATTTACCGAGCGGGCCGAGCACGTCGTCGGTCGTCTTGAAATGGCATTTGGCGACGTCGAGGAAGGCGGCGCCGCCGTGTTTCTGGGCGATTTCGCCAGCCACGGCCTTGACCTTGTCGGAGGCGCCCTTCGGCAGCTTGATGCCGTACTTCTCGCCAAGCTTGTCCATGGCGGTCAGGAAGCCCGAGCGCGCGAGGATGGAGGCGGCGGCGACGGCGACGTCGCTTTCCGCCTTGTGGCGCTGCTCGAGCTTGATCTTGCGGCCCTTTTGCTGCAGGGCGCGCTGGATCTGCTGCTCGGGGCCGAATTGGTCGCTCAAGGCGCGGGGACAGGTCGGCACTTTTTCCAGCAGATTCTCGATGGCGCGGGCGTGGCCCCAGGCCAAAATGCGGTTCACGCTGCCCATCGTGGCGTAGAGCCGGTTGTAGGCCGACGGGCCGATCGACACCACGACGAACTTGTCGCCCAGCCGCGCGCGGATCTTCTTGGCGAGATCCTGCGCCGCCTTGTCGGTCGTGATGGTCTTGCTGTCGCGCACGTTCATCGCCTTGAGGTCCTTGGCGATGGTCTCGTCGACGTAGGCCGCCGCGATGACCAGCGGGCCGAAGAAATCGCCCTTGCCGCTTTCGTCCACGCCCATGTGCGGCGCGTTGGCTTCGGGGTTGAGCACGTCTTCGTAGCCCAGGCGGGCCTCGCCGAGCACCTGGGGCTCCAGCACGAACGTCACCCAGTCCGCCGCCCCCTTGCCCTGCACCAGGCATTTGCCGCTCTGATACAGCACGATCTGGCAGTCTTCGCCCTCCGCCGCCGCGAGAGCGTACTCCACGCGCCGGGGCCGGTAGTTGCCCTCCCGCAGGATCCGCGCCGCCGCATCCATCTGGTCCGGCGTCAGCTTGATCGTGTACGAATTCTTCCG
>CAZECJ010000055.1:17141-17684 GCA_964510645.1 uncultured Verrucomicrobiota bacterium
GCAGACGTCTCCCCCGGTGGCAATCGCCCGGCCATTGACATTCTATTTTTCGCGGCATAGAGTTTGGAGCGTGGAAACCGGGACGGACAACTCCGTCCCCGCCGATTTTTGGAGACCGACTATGAAACGAACGATCCCGTTCCTGCTTCTGGCCGCCCTGCTTTCCTGGTCCGGCTGCGCCGCCCTCGAAGGCCAGGACCTGGCCGCCGAACCGACTTCCGACGACGGCATCGCCGCCGTCGCCAACAGCCGCCTGAACGACGACGCCGTGGTCGGCCGCGCCATGCTGAGCGTGACCGTGGACAACGGCCTCGCCATCCTCTACGGCACGGTGCCCGACGAAGCCGCCCGCCAGCGGGCGCTTCACGTCGTCCGCGGCACGCCGGGCGTCTACGACGTGCTCGACCGCACCCGCAAGCGCTAGGTCGCGCCCATGCGCCGCCCCCGCCCATCGTTCCTGCGCCGGCAGGGCGGCTGGCTCTGGTGCGTCCCCCTGTTGGCGCTGGCCGCCGGCTGCGCCACGCCCGGCCGGCCCGGCGCCGA
>CAZECJ010000056.1:0-17604 GCA_964510645.1 uncultured Verrucomicrobiota bacterium
GTCTTGGCGCGGTCGAAGGCGCTGATGCCGGTGGAGATGCCTTCGCGGGCATCCACGGAGACCGTGAAAGCGGTGCGGTAGCGGTCGCGCTCGTCGAGGGGCACCATGCGGCCGAGCCCGAGCTTGCACAGGCGCGCTTCGTCCATGGGCACGCAGATCAGGCCGCGCCCGTAGGTGGCCATGAAATTGATGATGTCCGGCGTGATCTTCTCGCCGGCGGCGACGAGGTCGCCTTCGTTTTCGCGGTTCTCGTCGTCCACCACCAGCAGCATCTGGCCGTTGCGGATGATCTCGAGCGCCTCTTCCACGGTGCAGAAGACGGATTCTGGACTGGATTTTTCCATCAAAAAACCGAAGACCTTTCCGTCTTCGGGGCAGGTGGACGGCAACAAGCCGCCCGTCTTCTTCCATCCAGACTGTAGACTGTCGGCCAAGGAATCGCACCTTGTCTGCCTATTGGCTCGCGGGCTGTACCGCCGGTCGGGAATTTCACCACGCCCTGAAGACGGAAGACACGCTACCACGGCCGGTTTCCGCCTGCAACCCCCGAAATCGGATCTTTTCGCCCCTCGTGCGGCTTGCCGCGCCCATGGCGCGGGGAATCGCGGCGCGTCGGTTTTACGTACTGTGGAAAAATGTTTTCCATGCTACGTAAAAAATCAGCAAAGTTTTTACGTTCTACGTAAAACCGCGCGAAAGTTTTTACGTAGCGTGGAAAAACCGGCGTCGGGGGCGCGAGCCGCGATTCCCCGCGCCGAGGCGCGGCAAGCCGCAGGGGGGAACTAAGGTTTCTTGGGCGGGAGGTTGCGGGCGCGGCGGATGGCGGCGGGGCCGTGGGTTTTGCGGATCTGGTCGATGGTCCGGTCGAGCTTCTCTTTTTTAGTGCGGGTTTCGACGGGGAGGTCGAAGAGATCGAGCTGGCGGGACGGGGCGTGTTCGGTCAGTCCGGTGACGCCAAAGCCGATGAGGCGGATGGGCTGTTCGAGGACGACGTCGCGGAAGAGGGCCTGGGCAAGGGCCTGCAAATCTTCTTCGATGCGCGTGGGGCGCGGGAAGGGGCGCTGGCGGGTGAAGGTCTCGAAGTCTTTCCAGCGGATCTTGAGGCGGCCGCCGGTGGCGAGGCGGCCATCGGCGCGCAGGCGCCGGGCGACGTCTTCGACGAGCTCGAAGAGGACGTCGTCGAGGGTGGCGCGGGATTTCTCGTCGTGGAGGAAGGTATGCTCGCGGGAGATGGTTTTCTCGCGGATGTCGAGTTCGATGTCGCGGGAGTCTTCGCCGAAGGCTAGGGCGCGCAGATGGGCGGCGTTGTGGGGGCCCACGACGCTTTGCAGGAGCGCGGGCGGCGCGTCCTGGATGTCGCCGATGGTATGCAGCGCGGCGCGGTCGAAGGCCTGGCGGGTGACCTTGCCGACGCCCCAGAGGCGCGTGACGGGCAGGGGGCGCAGGAAGGCGACGATGGCCTTGGGATCGAACGGCAGGACGGTGAGGCCGTCGGGCTTGTCGATTTCGGAACCGAGCTTGGCGAGGAACTTGTTGGGAGCGACGCCGACGGAACAGGTCAAAGCGAGTTCGGAGCGGACGTCGGCGCGGATGCGGCGGCCGATTTCCTCCCCGGAGCCGTAGAGGCGCTGCGAGCCGGTGACGTCGAGGAAGGCTTCGTCGATGGAGAGGCCCTCGACGAACGGGGTATAGCGGTCGAAGATGGCGAAGACCTGGGCGGAGACCATTTCGTAGCGGGGCATGTCGGGCGGGAGGAAGATGGCGTGCGGACAGCGCTGGCCGGCTTCGCGGGAGGGCATGGCGGAATGGATGCCGAAGGTCCGCGCTTCGTAGGAGGCCGTGGCGACGACGCCGCGCTGGTCGGGCGGGGAGCCGACGACGACGGGCTTGCCGCGGTATTCGGGGTGGTCGCGCTGCTCGACGGACGCGTAGAACGCATCCATGTCGACATGGAGGAAAACGCGGGGGGGCGGGGCGGATTCGGGCATGGCCGCCTCCGGGATCACCACAAGACCGGCTCGTTGGCTTCGGTCTTTTCCGGGATGGCGCGGCGGGGCAGATTGACGCGCGGGGCGAGCATGACGGGCGTTTCCGGCACTGCGGCGGGCGGCGGCGCGGCCGCCGCCGGCGGGACGGGTTCGGCCGGCGGGAGTTCGACGAGTTCTTCGGCGATCCGGAGTTCCGGCGCGGGGATCGGGGCATCCGGGAGGGGGGCGCCGGCGAGGTCGATCGCGCACCAAGGGACGGCATCGATGGGGAGCGTGCCTTTCACGAGCTTGGCGCCCGCGAGGATCTTTTCCGGCTGGCCCAGCAGCGCATAGGGCACGCGCAGGATCCGCTCATCCCCGGCGCCGGGAACGAGCGCGATGGATTCCGCCGGTTTCTTGCCGTTGAGATCCCGCACGACGAGGGTTTCGCGCGGTCCGACTTCGATTTCGATCTTGGGCATTTCGCCGAACGGGGCATCGGCGCGGTAGCCGAACAGGCGCACGGAAAGGGTCGCCTCCGGGGCGACCGGCTTGGCAAACCGGAAGGCCAGCGTCAGCGCGGCGCCGTCGCCCGAGAGGGATTGGCGGACGAAATCGTTGACGAGCTCGCCGAGGGCGGCGGTTTCGGCGTCGTTCTGGCCGGCGATGTCGTTCCAGGCGTCGTCTTCCCGCGCGAGGTTGCGGAGCAGCTCGCGGTCGGGCCGGAAGAGGGTGTCGTCGGGTTCCTCAACCTCGGCGGAGCCGACGCCGCCGGGGAAAGCGAAGTCGGGGAGCTCGGCGAACACTTCGCTTTTGCGGACGAACGGCGGCAGGTAGGCGGAGGCGTTGAGAAACTGGGAATGGTGGCGGCGGAGGACGGCGAGCTTGTTGGATACTTGGAAGGGGGCGAGGACGTATTCCATCCAGTCGGCGCCGGCTTCGAGGAAGGGGGGCGGCGCGGCGGGCCGGGCGGGGGCGTAGCTGCGCGGGAGCGGCCATTGGGTGAAGTGGGCCGGATAGGCGAGTTGGCGGGGCGCGAGGCCGTCCGCGTCCAGGTCCCAGAGGGCGACGCGGGCGAAAAGGTAGAGCGCGCGATGGTCCACGTTGTGGTCGGCCGGATGGGGCAAAAGGACGTGCGTGGGACGGAAATCGCGGAGGACTTCCTCCAGATCGTCGAGAATGTCTTCGCCGGCATGGGCGGAGCCCGGAGTGAGGGCATCGTCGTAGGGAACGACGTTGGCGCGCGTGAGGGGGGAGCGGTACGGGGGGACGGTGCGCCAGTGGTGGTTCCAGATCTCGAGCGCGCCGGGATCGGGATAGCCGAGGAAGACGACGTCGTTGGTGGACAAGCCGAGCTGGGTGGCGGCGGCGATGGCTTCGTTCTGGCGGCGCAGGCCCGATGAGCGGGCGGTGCCGGGTCTCAGGACGGGATGGCGGCGGGTGAACAGCGCAGCGATCTCGTTGTTGTCGCCCATGGTGAAGAAGCAAACCCGGATGGGGATCTCAAGGGCGGTGGCTTCCTGGATCAGGCCGC
Organism: uncultured Verrucomicrobiota bacterium; assembly: GCA_964510645.1. Classification (GTDB taxonomy): domain Bacteria; phylum Verrucomicrobiota; class Kiritimatiellia; order CAIQIC01; family Lenti-01; genus Lenti-01. The sequence continues at coordinate 3,502 of CAZECJ010000056.1, forward strand.
CGGCGGCGAGCGTTTCGTCGCTGGGGTGGGGCGCCAGCACGAGGATCCGATCATCGTCGCCGAGCAGAATCGGTTCGACGTCCGCCGCGAAAGCCCGCGCCAGCGAGCCCGCGAGCAGGGCGGCGACGAGCGCGGGCGCGAGATGGCGAAGGGCCCGGGCCATGGTCAGGCGCCTCCCGGCTTGGTTTTCAGGAACGCGAAATAGACGGCGCCGAGGAGGAGGAGAAACGAAACGGCGTGGTTCCAGCGCAGCTTTTCGCCGAGGATGGAAACGGCGAAGAGCGAAAACACGACGAGCGAAATGACTTCCTGGAGGATTTTGAGCTGGGTGGCGGAAAACGTGGCGTAGCCGATGCGGTTGGCGGGCACCTGGAAGCAGTATTCGAAGAAGGCGATGCCCCAGCTGATGAGGATGACCGCCAGCAGGGGCCATTTCGACCCCCGCAGGTACTTCAGATGCCCGTACCAGGCGAGCGTCATAAAGAAGTTGGAAATAGCCAGCAGGATGACGGTCTTCATAAATTCAGCGACATTTTCATCCTACGGCAAGGGGGGGGCGGTGCAAAGGCAAAAGAAGCCGACAGGGGGCGCAGGGAATAGGGGGTGCGTTTCCGTTGCATCGACCCAAACCCAATTTCCAGGAGACGGGGCGGCAGGATGCCGCCCTTCCCGTCAGATCCCAAAGGACCGGCGGCTTCTAGCCGCCGTTGACGGTCACTGAAAGCCGGGATGCGCCCGCCGAAAAAGACCCGGTTGAAAATTCCTGTTGCGCCCAAGCGGCCGCTAGGATACTGTTTGCCGACTTTTCCATGGTCGAGAAGCAGACGACCCCATCGTCTAGAGGTCTAGGACACCAGGTTTTCATCCTGGTAACACGGGTTCGATTCCCGTTGGGGTCGCCAACCGAACCATTTGGAAGCGTAAGGAGAACAGACTATGTCCCGCAATGCGAGAAACAACGATACGACCCGCCCCCGCAAAAGCGGTGCGGCCAAAACCCGCCGCCTGCTGGAGCACCGCCGCCGCCTGGTGGCGCTGGGCGTCGATGAAAAGAAGGTCCTCCAGATGGACCACGAGCGGATCCGCCTACTGATCGCCAAGCCGACGCTGATCAAGCGCTACGTGAAGTAAGCCCCATCGGGGATTTCGAGCCGTCCGGTCCCGTGAAAGGGCGCCGGGCGGCTTTTTGCGTTTCCGGGGCGGGAGGGGCGCGGCGCGGGGATTCGCGGCTCAACGGGCCGGCGGCGCGGTTTGGCGCAGCCATTCGCGCGGCGGAACGCCGAGGGCCTCAGTGAAGACGCGGTAGAACTGCGCATAGCTGCCGAACCCGGCGTCGAGGGCGTGCTGAAGCAGGCGGATATCGGGGCGGGCCTGGAAGCGCCGGAAAAATTCCTGCAAGCGGAGCCGGTTGCGATAGGCGGGAATCGTCAGGCCGGTCTGCCGGCGAAAGACGTCGCTCAGATAATAGGGGGACATTTTCACGCGTTGCGCGAGCTGGGCCTGGGTCAGCTCCGAATCCGGATCGGCCAGCAGGCCGAGGACCGTCTCCAGCTTGGGATGGAACGCCGCGCAGTCCGCCACGGGTTCGGCGGCGAGGAATTCGTCCCAGAGCGCAAATAGCGCAAAGTCCAAGCCGCGATTGAACGCATCGGGGCGGGTTCGGGCGGCGGCAGAGGCCAATAGGCCGTCGAGCCGCTGGAGAACGGGCGCGGCGAGCCGGCGGCAGAAGGGGACCGTCGAATCGCCGGGCGAAGGAACGTCGCGCCGGCGGGCTTTTTGCAGGCGGCCGAAGGCCCCCGGCTGCCATTCGACGATCCACAGGCGCATGTCGGACGACCAATCGGAGGGAACGTGGCGCTGGCCCGGCCAGAGCCAGATCAAGTGTCCGGGCAGCAGGGGGTAGCGGCGATTCTCCAGCAGGACCTGGCCGGAGCCCCGCAGGACCAGGTTGATTTCAAGCGTGTCGTGGGCGTGCCAGTGGCGCAGGTGCCAGCGCTTGTCGGTCAGCGACACGATCACGCCGTCGCGGCCGGGCCGCTGGATGAACGGAGAGGGGGAATCGTTCATGGCAAAAAATGATAACTCGAAAATCCCGGATGAAAAGAAAAATGGCGGGAAACGGCGTAGGAACGGACCGCATGAAAGATCGGATGGTCCTTTTCTTTCTGGCCGGGAGCGTGTCCATGACGAATCCAGTTCTTGCTTCTTTCGAGATCGGCGACGTGCGCGTGCAGCCGCTGGGGCCGCATCTGGTGCGGATCGAACAGCGCGGTCCCAAGGGATTCGAAGATCGCGAAACTTTTACCGTGCAAGCCCGCGCCGGCGAGGCGGTGGCAGCGCGGGAGACGCGGAACGACGGGACCGTTTGCGTCGAAACGGCGACCTACCGCGTGGTCGTGCCGGACGGCGCCGATGGAATCGAGGGCGTCCGAGTCGAGAATGCGGCGGGCGAGACGCTGTGCGTGCTGTCGAACGCGCTGCTGGCGAAAAAATTCCTGCCGGCGCCATCGGCCCTGCCCGCCGTTTGGGTGCTGGGCGACGCGCCGCGCGTGGTGCCGTCCGCGCGCGGCGCCCTGCCGCCGCCGGCGGGCGCGGACGACGCCACCTCGGGCTGGGATCTGGAAAATGACGCGCCCGACGCCTACGTGTTTTTTCCGGCGGCCGCGGGCTATGCGACCTTCCGCGCCGATTTCCTGCGCCTGACGGGGGGGATTCCGCTGGTGCCGCTGTATGCGCTGGGCCTTTGGTACAGCCGCTATTACGCGTACGGCGAAGAAACGGCGCTGGCGGTGATCGATCGCTTCCGGAAAGAAAACATTCCGCTGGACGTGTTCGTGGCGGACACCGACTGGCGCGTGGGCGCCTCCTGCGGCTACGGGGTCAACGCGGAACTGTTCCCGGACATGGCGCGGTTCGTGCGGAAGGCGCACGAGCGGCAGGTCCGCGTCATGCTGAACGACCACCCGGAGCCGAAGGGAAAGGCGGCGCTCGATCCGGAAGAGCTGCGCTTCCGGCAGCGCGGATTGACTTCGCTGCTGGAGCTGGGGGTGGATCTGTGGTGGTTCGACCGCAACTGGCACACGCATCTGCAGGCCCCGGCTCCGGGGCTGGACAAGGAAGTCTGGGGCATGCGGCTCTACCGCGACGTCACGCAGGCGTTCCGGCCGGAGCGGCGCCCGCTCATCATGTCCAACGTGGACGGCATCAACAACGGCCGGCTGGACGCGCCGTCGCATCCGGCGGCGCACCGCTTTCCGGTGTGGTGGACGGGCGACACGTGCGCGGAGTGGAACTATCTGCGGATGGGCGTGTCCAACGGGGTGGACAGCGGCATCGTGTCGATGCTGCCGTACGTGCACGAGGATCTGGGCGGGCACCATGGCCAGCCCGATCCGGAGCTCTACGTGCGGTTCATGCAGTTCGGCGCGTTTGCGCCCGTGGCGCGCATCCACTGCACCACGAAGGTCCATCGCTATCCGTGGGAATACGGCGCGGATGTCGCGCGGATCGTGGGCGATTTCTTCCGTCTGCGGTATCGCCTGTTGCCGATGCTGTATGCCGCCGTGTTCGAGGCCCACCGCTCGGGAACGCCCCTGCTGCGGCGCTGCGACCTGGAATGGCCGGAACATCCCGAGGCGGCCGATCCCACGCAGTATCTGCTGGGCGACGACTTGCTCGTGGCGCCGATCCTGGAACCCGCACGCCATGGCCAGATCTCCGAACGGACGACGTGGATTCCGCCGGGCGAATGGGAAGACCTGTGGACCGGGCGGACGCACGGCGGCCCGGCGTTGATCGGAGCGACGTGTGCGCTGGACCAGATTCCGATCTTCGCGCGCCGGGGCGGGCTGGTGCTGAGCGCGCCGCAGCGGCAATCCACCGGAAGCGCGGTCTGGCCGGAAGTGGTCGTCGATGCGTTTGCGCCGCGGCAAGACCAGGTCCAAACGCGGTGGCTCTACGAGGACGACGGGATTTCCACCGCCTACGAGCGGGGGGAATGCGCCCGGACCGAATTCACGCTTCGCCAAAAGGGAGGGGAAACGGAAGTCCACGTCGGATCGTCTCCCCGGGGGCGGCAGGCGACGGTGCGGATTCACCTGCCCCAGGGCGCGCAGGCCCAGGCAGACGGCTGCACGCTCCTCCGACCCTCCGAAACCTGTGCGGCGAGACTTTTCATGGGGCGCGGCGCGCCGCCGCCGCCGGAGGCCGGTCCGGTCGCCGAATGGTCCGGCGAACTCGTTCCTGCGAAAGAGGCGGTTTTCCGGATTGCCTGGACGGAGGGCTAAGCCCTTCGTCGTCTTCGTGCGCGCGAACTGGCCTTACTGTTTTTGAATGCCGAAAAACCGGTGGGTGGCCGGCAAGGGGGGCGACGTCATGACGGGGGGGGCGGCGACGAGATTGGTGAACGAGGCGAAGCCGTTGATCGGGTTGGTCGTGGATAGGATGTCGTAAGTGGCGTCGCGGTTCGTGAAGGCATGCCACACGATGCGCCAATCGCCGGTTCCCGAGGGCCGCGATTCGAACGCCACCACGAGGCGGGCATCGGCGGGATTGGTGGGATTGTACCCGAGCTGGTGTTCCTGCCAGGTCAGGAAGCCGTCGCGGTCTTGATCGAGGCTGGCTTCGGCCATCCAGTGGCGGTTGGTGAGATCGAATTTCGCCAGCCATTCGGGAGGGACAAGGCCGGCTTCGAGCGTCGGGGCGAAGACGGCGTGGAGGTCGATGTTGCTGGGCAAAGAGGGCCAGAAAATCATTAAATTTGTAAAGAATCCATTGAAGGGCATGGAAACGGAATTGGACAGAATATCAGCGATGAAAGCACCTTGATGAGATTCTAAATCAACGCGGAAGGGTTGACCTTCTTCCACTAGAGTTTCACCCAATGGATCGGCTCCGCCGGGGCCTTCGGTCGTGACGCGCACGCGGCGCGTGACGTTATGCAGGGCGACGGGCACGACGATGGGCGAAGCGCGTTCGGGGTCGTTGTGGTGTACGAGGAGGGCATAATGCCCGGACGCCATGGGGGGCAGCGGGGTGGTGTCGAGGGTCAACGGAATGGCAGAAGCAAATCCGGGAGGATAGATCCAATTGGTTTCGGCCAAGTCCAGCCAGCCTTCGTATATCGTGCGCGGCGAAACGACGACATCGTCGATCCGCCAGCCTTCGGCGACGACGTAGGCGTCGGCGCCGAAGCGGAAGCGGATCTGCACTTCCTTGCCGGCATAGGCCGAGAGGTCGGCGCCGACGGGATACCAGTCGACGGTATCGACGAAGCACGGCGTTTCGGGGGCGAAAGGCGAGGCCGGGTTGGACGTGATCAAGCCCGGGTAGCCGCCTTCGGGTACAAGGGATTCCCAGAGAAGGCCGCCGCTGTCCGAAATTTCCAGCACGCCGGAATCCCAGTAATGCTTGCCGTCGGGACTGTGGCTGCTGTCGTATTCAAAGCGCGCGCGGTGCGTGAAATCGAGCCGCGGCGAGTCCGCCGCCAGCTGGATGGGCGGCGTCACCAGCGCCGCATGGGTCGAATCGCGATAGATGCCGGAGATGGCTTGCCCGCAATACCAGGCGTTCGACGGCGAATGGGCCATGGACGCGCTGACGTGCCAATCCACGTTGCCGTCGGGCCGCGTCCAGCCGTTGGTGCCGGATTCGACGTCGTCGGCGAATCCGATGGGGGCGATTTCCAGCGACACGTCCAGCGGCTGGCTGCCGACGTTCTGGATGGACAAGTGCAGATTCGTCTGCGAATCGGCCGGCAGAGAGGCGGCGAGGGAATCCGGCGAGATCGAAATCCGCGCGTAGGAGACGTCGACGGTCCAAGTGACGGACTGGACGGAGAACCCGGCCTCGTCGGCGGCAGACAGGGAATACGTGATCTGGTCGCCGTCGCGCGCCGGCGAGGGGATTTGCGCGGCGAAGAGAGCGCCCGAGGCGTTGGTCATGGCGACGGAACGGACGAGGCCGCCGTTGCGCTGCCAATGCAAGGCGACGGAAGCGACGCGGTAGTTGTCGGTGACCGTGGCCGAAACGGGCCAGGGCGCGGGCGCCGTCGCCGGCGATGCCAATGGTGCGTGCTGGATGGAGGGCGGGGCGGGGAAGGAATGCTCGTCGAGCGGATCGGTGTGATCGGCGGCTTCCAATTCGTTTTCGAAGCCATCGCCGTCGGGATCGCCATAGCGGTCCTGCCCGAGGCCGCCGAAATAGCGCCGTTCGAACCAGTCGGGCAGTCCGTTGGCGTCGATGTCCTGCGCCGTCGCCAGATACGTGGCGGTGGCGGTGCGCGGGACGGGCATCGGAATGCCGTCGATTTGCCGCCGCGACGGTCCGCCGTTGGTGGGCCAGCGCGCGCCGTCGATCTGCCAGCCGGCAAACGTCAACGGAACGCCATCGGAAACGTGGCTTTCGGGGGCGACGAGGCTGGAGACGACGGCATGGCGGGCGTGCCAAGCAAATTCCGCCATAGCGCCGGAAGGCGTAGATGTGTGCATCAGCGCGACCTGTTCTTGCCACAGCCAAGTGATGATGGAGGGGCCCGCCAGCGTGAAGTCGCAGATGTTCGTCGTGCCGGCCGGGGGCACGGAACCCGCGCCTTGCCAACCGATGCAGGCCGTGCGAACGCCGTTGGTTCCGTTGGCCGGATAGAACGCCTGGGCATGGACGGCGGCGTTGGACGCCAGCGTATGCAGGCCATACGCCGGATCCACGGCGAAGAAATTCGCCGGCAGGCCGCTGACCGCCAGCGCCAACGGGGGATTGACGTCGAACACGTGGGTTGTTTCCGGCGCGCCGGCCGGATGGAAAGTCGCCAGGTCGGCCGGGCCGGCGGACAGATAGTAATAGACGCGCGTGCCGACGGGCTGCGCCGGAATCGCGGCCTCGAAATGGATGCCGTTCGTGGAAACCATGGCGACCGTCGCGAAAACGCCCGTACCGCCCGCCGCGTTCCAATGCAGCTGGACGGTGGCGGGATCCAGTTCGCCCGCGGAAGTGACCTCGGCGGCGACGAGATAATCGGCAGCGGTGATCCACGTGGTTTCCAGCGGCTCGTGCTCGATGGCGGCGGGCAGGTCGATCGCGCCGCGGAGATAGAGGGCATACGGCTGCGGGCCCTGCGGCACGTTGCGGCCCGAAACGACGAGCGTCCAGCGACCGGTCGCCGCCGCGGCGACGTCGATGCCTTCGAGGTTGTTGAGATCGTCCGGGCCGGACAAGCCGTTGGGATAATGCGGCGCGCCGCTCGGATCCAGCAGCACGAGATCCAGGTCGTTCACCAGATTCACGGCGGCGGAAAGCGCGGAGGGATAGTCGCTGTAGGCCAGGGCGGCGGTCAGCGGCGCGTTGCTGCGGACGAGGAACGGAATGGAGTTGCTTTCGCCCGTGGCGAGAGCGGCGGGGCTTTCCATCAACGCGGACTGCATGCCGGCGGGCGGATAGAGCGTTCCGGCGACGTCGATCTGGCCCCAGCCTTCGACGGAATTGGGCCGCGGCGGGGGCGGGATCTCGCGGTATTGCTCGGTCCCGTATTGGCCGGGGGAGAGCGACCGCGCGCCGCCCGCGAGCGCGGCTTTGATCAGCGCGGCGGAAGGTTCGGCCAGGCCGAGGGCCTCGACGCAGTATTGGCGGACAAGCGTGGCGCAGCCCGCCGCGAGGGGCGTCGCCATGCTGGTGCCGCCCATGAAACAGTAGTTCGTGTTGGCGCCCAGCACGCCCCAGCCCGTGGCGGAGGTGGCGCGCGAGCGCACGGAAACGACGTCGGTGCCGGGGGCCACGAGATCGGGCTTGGTGCGCCCATCCGCCGCGGGGCCCCGGGATGAAAAGGCGGCCAGGCCCTGAGGGCCGTCGCCGGGGCTGGAAGAGATCCAATCGTCTGTCAAAGGCTCGATGGGGAAATCCGAGGGCCAGGCGTTGCCGTAGGTGCGGCCGGTCATGCCGCCGGTGCCCGGGGGCCGCCCGCTTTCGCTCGCGCCGACGGCCAGCACGTTCTTGGCCGAGGCCGGCGCGTCGAGCGAGAGGGAATCCACGACGCCGCTCCAGTCGGAATCGATGCCGTCGTTGCCCGCCGCATAGGCCACGAGAAGGCCGGGGTGATCCCAGATGAATTCGTCGGACGTCATCGAATCGCTGCTGTATTCTCCCTGGACGGCGCTGCCCCAGCTGTCGGAATGGACGCGCGCGCCGAGATCGTAGGGCGGCCGGTAGAAGTCGTTGAGGTCGTCGGGGAGCGCGAGGGTCGAGTAGGCCGTCATGATCGATTGGAACACGAGGCGCGCGCCGGGGGCCGTGCCGCGGTATTGGCCGCCCGAAGCCGCGCCGGTGCCCAGCAGGGAGCCCGCGACGTGCGTGCCGTGGTAGAAGGTGTCGCTCCAGTTCGTCAGCCGTCCGGTGTCGAGCACCTGGATCAGGCGGCCGGCGAAATCGGGATGCAGCGTGTTGACGTTGCCGGTGTCGAGCCCCGAGTCGGCGATCGCGACGATCTGGCCGGTGCCGTCGAGACCATGGTCTTCGCGCGCGGCATCGACGTCCAGATGCGCCGCGGCGCGCGCGAAGTCGTTGAGGAGTTCGGGCGTCTGGTGGTGCTCGATCCATTGGACCTCGGGCAGGGCCGCCAGTTCTGCGGCGGCGCCCGCCGGCATGACCGCGCGCACGAGGCCCCAGCGCTTGGCGGCCGTTGCCCGGAGGTCGGACGCGCCCGCCGCGCCGAGCCGCGCGGCGAGTTCGGCGACGTCGTCGGGATCGAACGTCTGGATGGTAACGGGCACGGGCAGGTCGGGATCTTGCCGCGCCAGTCCGGAAAGCAACGGCTGCAGCTTGTGGGCGGGCCGGTACTCGCCGGACCACGCGACGTGGGGGAAGGCCCGCAGGCTTTCCCGCAGGACCGCGGGAGCTTCGATCAACAGTGCGTTGTCGGGCAGATACGAGCGGACCGTGGCCCCGGCGGCTTCCAGGGCGGACTTCCAATCCGGCCGGATCGGTCCGTCGAACAACACCATCCACGGATAGCCGCGCGCCGAAGGCCGGGCATGGACGGTCGCCCCGAAATCCATGCCGGGCTGGATCGTTTCCGCGCGCAGCCGGATGGCCGGGCCGTTTCCGGCGCCGAGGGGGGCGGGCGGGGGAGCCAGATTCCGGCGGACGTCCCGGATCGCGGGCGCGGCCTGCCGGTTGGCTTCGTCCCGGGTCAATCCGGGGGACGCCGGCGCGGGCGTTGGTTCTCTGGGCCAGAGCCAAAAGACCAGTCCCAGAAGAAGAATTCCGGGAAGCCAGGCCCAGCGGATGGCGGAAGGAAATTTCATCTTTTCAGCTTTCTATCAGATTATCACAGCCCCCCGGCGAATGCCACGGCCGAGTTGGCCGAATGACCGATCGGGGATGCCGTTGCGATCCAGGGCACGGATCCAGCCTGAAGGCTGGACGACGAACAGACCCCGTATGCAGTCCACGCTTCAGCGTGCGGCTGCCCTTTGCGGCCTGAAACGAGAATGGGTGCGCCGAATCGCAGCCGCGCCCGACCGATCGGAACCGCATCTCGATTCATTCGGAAAAGGATGGAACCCCACCGAACCTTGGCAAGAAATCAGGAACGCTCACGAAAACAGGAGCGCCAATTGCGAAATCCGAGGATGGGGGAGCCCTTACAAAATGATACAATGCAAGGACTGACTCCTTCCCGGGGCGACGACCCCGGAGGATCTACATATCCGATCATCCCACGCTGAAGCGTGTACTACATATGGCTCTAGTATGTAGTCCAGCCTTTAGGCTGAATTATGGAACTCATTCGTACATGTCCCCGGCGGGATTCAGGCAGGAAGCAGCCCGTCGAAGATTTCCTCTCGCAAAGGACGCGGAGGGCGCAAAGAACGGATGGGCGGGGCGCGGGCTTCTTGGCGGTCTTGGCGCGCTTGGCGAGAGAGTTCTTGGGGGCGGGGTTCGGAAATCCGTTCTCACGCGGAGACGCGGAGGGCACGGAGAATGGTTTTAATGGACCCACACTGAAGCGTGTACTACGTACGGCCCCCGTTCGTAGTCCAGCCTTCAGGCTGGATTTCCGCGCTCAATCCCCCGTGCATATCTGGCGGCGAGGGGAATCGCGGCTCGTTTGCCGGGCTTTCCCCTTTTTCAACCTGCCCCACCAATTCGACATGCTACAATGCAAGGACCCCTTTATAGGGCCTTAAGGGGATATTGACACCGTTTCGGGAGCCGAAGTGTCGGCGAATGTGAGGCGTAGGGTGTCCATGCGGAGTTCGCGATCCGCAAGGGCTTCCTGGCGCTTAAGCCACTTGCCTAGTTTTTCCGGGTTGCTTGCGATATCGAGGCTCTCCCGATATTGAGTGGCAGCGGCCAAGTCCGTCCATTGCTTCACAACGACACCCTCAGACGGCGGCAGATTATCAATCTCCTCGCGAATATCCTTTAGAGAAACGCGGAAGAATTCTTTCCGGGAATTGACTTTGTTGAGCTGCATGGACAGAAAGCGCTTTTGAACCATGTGCTCAAGTGCGGGGGCATTGTCGCTTTCGATCAGCGCGTGAATATCAAAGTCGAAGGGGACGCTGGCATCGCCCAGCTCATCGATGCGTTCCTGGGGATCAAGACGCCGTGTATGGCCAATCTTGTAAATTCCCTCGCCAAACGAGCCAATATTGGAAATGACGTAAACATGACCCTTCTTGGTTTGTTGGGCGATGGTGAGCTTCTTTTCGGTTGCGGCGGCGAGGTCCTGCTGAAGGCCTGCATTCTCGGCCTGCATCGCAGCAATCTTCTGTTCCAACTTGGCCTTGTCTTCGGCCGCGGCCTTTTCAAGCTGAATCTTTGCCTCGGCAAGTTCGCGTTCCTTTTCTTCTAGGGCCTTCTTCTTGAGTTCCTCTTCCTTTGCGGCCAGCCGCATCTGCTCTTCCCGTTCCTTCAAGGCCTTGGCCTCATCACGCAAGCGGGCTTTGAGGTCCCGTTGCTCCTCTTGCTGCTTGCGCTTTAACTCTTGTGCCACAACCGCCCATTTCAACTCAGTCAGACGAGCATCGAGATAAGCCGGGAGAATTCGGGCATCCCTGAATGCATTGCCGTGCAGATTTACCAGGCTGAAGGCATCGCGGATCTCCTGCTCTAAGACCCCGTAGTTGTCGTGCTTTACCCTGGAGAGGATTGCGTCCACGCGCCCATTGAACGCATCGATCACAAAGTGAATGGCGGTTTCCTTGCGGCTAGTCTCGACATAATCGCAAGCGGCCGCCTCTCCCTGTTCAACCATTCGCCGGGACTGTTCGCGCGCCGATTTGAGAGATTCTCCTGCCGACGTATATCCAAATTCTGCGGCAAGTTCGTCCAGAAGGCTGTGAGTGGGTATCAGGTATTTTTCCCCATACCCCTCGATAATATTGCGCATCGCCTCTGCCGCGCGTTCCAAGAGTTGTTTGTCGCGAAGGGCATCATAGGCCTCTCCGGCGACCTCTTGCGCCTTCTTCTCTGCATCTGCGGCGATCCTGCCGGCATCGCGAGTGGCCTGATTGAGTCGCGCGTCCGCTTGTTCGTAGATTGCCTTGGCCCTTTCCGTGGCAAGGAGGCGTTCCCGCTCAGCAGCTGAGCGTGCCTGTTCCATAAGAGCTTGGGCCTGAACCCGGAGTGCCGTTGCCTCGTCCATGGCTGTTGAAAGCGTGCGCCGGACTTCTTCTTTTGCGTCGCGAAGAGCGGCAAATTTCTGCAATTCCCCAAGGCTTTTCTGGGCTTTTGCGACATCCGCCTGTGCGGCTTCTATGGCTTTGCGAGCTTCCGCCTCGAAGTGCTGCTGTATCCGTTCTTTCTCTGCTTCAAGTTCTGCCACCTGCTGGTCAATCAGCTTCTGCGCCTCTGTCACCCCCTGTTCTGCTTCGGTGCGTACTTTGGCTGTTTCTGCCCTGGATGAGGTGATGTCGGCTTGAGCCTTTGAAAGGAATTGCTCGAGTTTCTGGCTTTTCATGTAAAAAATGATGAAGCTGGCAAGAAGTCCAAGGCTGGCAACACCAAAGAGAATGGCAAAGACGGCGGCCATTATGTATCTCCATTTGTTGGGGTGATATCCTCAGACTGGGGGGCCAGCGCGGCGGCTTGAGCGGAAAGATTGGTCCGCAAGCGTTGGGTCGATGCAAGAAGTGCCCCGAAATCTGTGCGCTCTTGGTTTTCCGGCGGAATGTCAGAAATGGTCAGGGGCGTTACGACTTCGAAATCCCCGGTCTTCCGTGATGCCTTCAAGTCGCCGCGGTGTGTGAAGCCGAGAATGGAATCGGATGGATCGAGCATCTCAAAGTTTAGTTTCTTCACCATGTCGCGACTAAGTATGACGGACAGGAATGGGCGATTCAGCGTTTGGCCGGTGCTCGTATCGAGCGATTCAGCCGCCGCGCTGATAATAAGCGTGTCGACCGGCAACAGGCCGAATATTTCTCGCGCCACGCGCAGAACACAACCGCACATATAATCTTGGTAGATTTCAACAAAGCGGGCCTTGGGCATCGGCTTAACCGTGACTTTTCCGGATGACGTGAGCGATTTAATTTCAGCCGGGATGGCCTTTCGCCCATTTGTGTCGAGGGTACATTCGATAATGCGCGCGCTGTGAACCGAAAAATGGAGCGATGAACCGATATTGGCCAGTTCCGCGAAGGGGCTTAAATCGTTAACGGCTTCGATATAGGCTTCGTGTTCGCCGGAAAGGACGCGACGGGCAAGGCTGGACAACTTTGCCCACTCCGCGTGTTCATGGGAATGCCTCTGTAGTGCTTCTTGATATTCCTGTTCGTCTTTGTGTTGCGCTTGTTCGATGATAGCCGATGAGTTTTGCCAGCCGGAAGAGACGGCCAGCCTTCTTCGCATTTTCAGCTCATGATGCGATTGCCTGCGTGGCGGGATGGGCGGGATGGATGCCAGGATTCCCATCCAGTCTATGGGATCGGTCTGCTCCTTGTGGACGGAAATAAGGACCTCCAAGGCGTTTTCAAATGTATCGACTTCTAGGCGGGCCTGCTCCAATGCGGAAAGCTTGGCTTTCTCTTTGGCTTGGCGCTCCAATTCCCGCTGTCGCTTCTTGGCATCTCGCTGTTGCCTGCGTTCCGCGGCGGCTGCTGCGCGAATTGTGGCTTGATAATCCATAATTGGCTGCCTAGTCGCGCTGCGGGCGGCGGCTGAGGAGGTCGGACCAGTCGCGATCCGTTATCCCGACGAAGGCTTTCATTGGAGAATCGCCGAATTCACGGGCAAAGAGTAGCAAAAGAGGAGCGGGGTGTCTAGTGCGCCCGGAGGGCGCAGGATTCAGGAGTCAGGAGTCAGGATTCAGAAGGGGCGGCCGCGGCTGCGGCGGTGGCCGGGGCGGGTTTTACGTAGTACGTAAAAACGGGGTCCAAAAATTACGTAGTACGTAAAAATCGGGCCCGAAAATTACGTAGAACGTAAAAAGTTTGGGCGGAAATTACGTAGAACGTAAAAACTTTAAGAAAGTTTTTACGTGCTACGTAAAACCGATGAGCTGCGATTCCCCACGCCGTGGCGTGGCAAGCCGCATGGGGGATCGAAGATCGTTTTGGAGTGCGCGGACAGGTCCGCGCTTTTCGGGGGCCGCGACGTGTCGCGGCGTCCAAAGCGGCGTCGTGCCGCCGCAGTCCAAAGGGGGGGGCGGCCGCCAACCCGTTCAAGGGGGGGGCGACGATGGGGAGGAGTGGGAGCTCAATATTCAATGATCAATGTCCAATATCCAATGTTCAAGGGAAGGCGAAGAATTTGGAGTGCGCGGACGGGTCCGCGCTTTTCGGGAGGCGCGACATGTCGCGGCGTCCAAAGCGGCGTCGTGCCGCCGCAGTCCAAAGGGGGCCGCCTGCGGGTCCGCCGGTTTGGACAAGGTGCGGCGCCGGGGGGGGCTGAAAATGCCGCTTGCCAAGGCCGGGGAGGGGGTGGTAGGTTCCGCGCGATTTTGCATCCGGCAACTTCCGGGTGCGCGAACCCGGAACCCTAGAGCGGACATGAAAAAAGACATCCATCCCAAGTACGACGAAGCGACGATTTCCTGTGCCTGCGGGCACGTGCTCAAGACCCGTTCGACGGTCAAGTCCATGAGCATCAACACCTGCGCGGCCT
>CAZECJ010000057.1:0-17573 GCA_964510645.1 uncultured Verrucomicrobiota bacterium
AGCGCGCAGACCGTGAAAACCAATTCCAGTTTGTCCATGGCGAATCTCCGGCAAAGACTATCTGAAATCGCCGACTCCTTTGCAAGCGGGATCGGCGGCGGGATCGGCCAGAGCGCATCCCCGTTTACTTGACCTCAACTGACAGTATTGAAACTGTTTTCATATGGAGTGCGGCGGCATGACGCCGCTTTGGGGCCGCGACATGTCGCGGCCCGGGAAAGCGCGGTCATGCCCGCGCACTCCAAAACGGTCAAGCCGTGGAATAAAGTCGTTTCGAGTCCGTTTAGTCAATGAAACGAGGATGCGCCCGACCGGCCACCCAAAAAACGCGGCGGCCGGCGGAGCGCGGATCAGGGCAGCTTGACGCCGGTGCGGTAGGTGGCGGCGTCGAGGGAGTTGGTGACGCGGAGCACGACGGCGGTACCGGCGGCGGCGCCGCGGACGTTGAGGTTCAGCGGCGTCCAGACCACGTTGCCAAGCAGGTTGGTGGTGCGCCAGACGTCGTAGACGCGGCCCGTGGAGGTGGGCACGGGGGATTGGATTTCCCAGACGCCGTTGCCGAGCGGCAGCGGGGCCAGGACGTCCTCGGACAGGACGGAGCCGGGATTGTTCGGTAGGGTGTTGGCGACGTATTCCTGGAAATTGTTCAGCCAATCGTTGTCGAGGTTGGCCGTGGCGAGGGCGTTGGAGAAGCCGCCGAAGTAGGCGATTTCCCACTCGTTGGGCATGCCGTCGCGGTCGGTGTCGCCGCCGGGGTAGGTCTTGACCTTGAAGACGTTGGTCGAGACGGTGGTGCGGACGTTGCCTTGCGCGTCGCGGGTTTCGAAGACGAAGACGTAGTTGGTGTGCATGTCCCGGAAGCCGACGGTGAAGGGGACGGTCTGGTTGGCGGGGGTGTTGGCGCGGTTGGTGGCGATGGTTTGGACGAGCAGGTTCGAGTAGCGCGCCGGGGCGATGGAAATGGTGTGGGTCAGGTTGGTGATGAACGTGTCGTTGTCCCAGAAATCCTGGTAGCGGTAGGCGAGGGACAGGTTGCCGCCCACGTCGTTGGTGACGGTGGCGGAGGGCGCGGACGAGAAGGGGCTGTCGGCGCGGAAGGGGGCGACGTCGTCCTCGTGGCCGCCTTGGAGCAGGGAGAAATCCAGGAATTGGAGTTCGTCGCGGTCGAGTTCGCCGCTGGGCGTGAGCGTGCCGTGGGCCGCGACCAGGTTGGTCCGGATGGTATTGAAGGTGTGCTGGCTGTATTCGAGGAAGGGATGGACGACGGCGATATTAAGCTTCTTGGTCCGGCCTTTCACGGTGACGCTTTCGCCGGTCACGCCCAGAGCGGTCATGAGGGCTGGTTCTCCGTAGCGTGGCGTGCCATCCACGATGGTCAGCAAGACCTGCGGCGGACGGGCGCGGATGAGGGACAGGTAGGGATCGGCGAGGTCGCCTTCGATGACGGCGAGCCCGGCGTTGTAGCCGACGGCGATCTTGCCGTAGCGGTGGTCGAGGCCTGCGCACTTCGCGCCGTTGATCGTGACCATGTCGGCCATTTCGCGCGCGGTGAAGGCATTGGAAAAGATGGTCTGGTTCAGTTGCCAGGCGTAGCCCAGTTCCTCGAGGATGTTGTAGCAGCCGCTGGGGGTCCAATCGGGCGAGATGGCAACGGTGACGCCGGCGGCCTTGGCGGCCTTGACGTTGGCGGTGCCGGCATAAAGCTTCATGTTCGACATGGGCGACCAGATCAACTTGGCGCCGACGGCGCCCATTTGCGCGAAATCGGCGGCCTGAAGGGCCGCGCCGTGGATGATGGCGACGGTGGAGTTGAGCATTCCATTCGTCCGCCAAAAGCTGAATTGTGCGCGGGCGACGGAGTCGGTGCCTTCGCATAGGTGGATGATCGTGGCGTTGACCGCGCCGCCGGCGATTTTGGCGAGAAGCTCCGTGCGTTCCTCAGGTTCACTGGTCCAGGGAAAGATGTCGTTCCAGGTCCGGGCCGGGAACTGTTCGACGTTGAAAAGCAACACGTCGGGATGGGTGTGTTCCGAGTCCGCGTTGCTTTGGCCCTGAATGGCGACGCAGCCGGCCATCAATTCGAGAATTTCGCCGTATTTGGTGATGCTGTCCGTGGTGCTGTCCTTGGCGGCGGTGCGCAGCGTGCCTCGCTTGGCTTTCCAGTCGTCGTATTCGTCGTCCGCCTCGCCCCATTCGTCGCGGTGGCCATAGGGAAAATTATTGAACATCAGCGTGGGGAACGAGTTGTAGGCGGGGTGGTTGTGGACGTCGAAAAGGCCGGGGTAGATGATGCCGCCCGTCGCGACGTTGGTGATCCCGGGGATGGCTACGTTCGTGACGGTGAGAATGACGTCGTCGCGCACGTGGACCGTCCAGTTGGTGCGGGGGCCGTCGGGGGTCATGACGAGGCCGCGCAGGGCGTATTCGAAGACGGGGCGGCCGACGAAATCGGCGTCGAAGCGGGGCGAAACGTAATTTGTGAAGGAAAGGCCCTGAATGGCCGTGAGCCGGGCGTTGTTGGTCCAAACGTACCGGTAGGGCGCGCGGGTGCCGACGAGGAAGTTGGCGGAACCGTCGGAGACCTGCCAATAGGTTTCGCCGCTGTTGACGTTGACGTTGTTGACGACGGCGTTGGTGATGCGCACGAGCACGCCTTCGTAGGCCTCGTTCGCGAGTTGGTTGCCGCGGATGAGCGTCAGGGGCACGGTCTGGTTCGTGGCGAGGACGACGTAGTTCGAGACGCTCGTCAGCTGGGTCAGCCCGCCGGATTCCTGCACGAGGGCGCTGAGGCGGACGTGGTCGCCGGGATCGGGACGATGATAGACGTCGCTGACGTAGATGCCGCTCCAGGGGCCGCCGCCGGCATCGGCGAGGGCATAGCCGCTGGGGTCGGCATACGTCGCGATGCCGGTGAGCGTGACGCGGGTGTTGGCATGGGGCGAGGCGCCGGAAACGCTGTATTGGACGTTCGAAATGGTCAGCGAGGCCCCGACGGTCGAACCGGAGAAGGTGATCGGATTCGTCTTCGTGGTGGGGTCGTCGGTGATCAGGTTGAAGATCGCGGAGTGCGAAACGCCGGTGACCGCGCCGGGGGCATAGACCACGCGGATGTTCGTCGAGACGCCGGGCGCGAGCGAGGCGGGAATCGTCCCCGGGGAGAACTTGGCGATATCGCCGCTGGCGGCGGACAGCGAAGTCAGGTGCAGGGTATTCGACGCGCCGGTGTTCGCGATGGCCAGGGTTTGCGTGGCGGCCGCGCCGGGCGCGATCGCGCCGAACGCGAGGGTAGCGGGGACCGTGAGATTGGGATCTTCGGCGGGACCGGAGACCCCCTGGACGATTACGTCGTCAACGGCACAATTATAATTGCTGGCTTTCGTGAACGAAAACTTCAGTTGGGTTGTTTGGGCATCGAGGGCGGCGGAATAGGTTCCGCTGTTCTGGGCGATGGTTTTGTTTGCCAGCAGAGCCCATGTGCCATTTACCAAGCCGGAAACGGTGACGATGCTTTCGGAACCGCCGTTGCCATACGCCCAGAACTGAACGTTCGTCGCACCGGTGGAGAATGTGGGACTGGTCAGCCATTGGCCCGTGGCTTTGAATTTGTAGGAAGGAGCGGCGGCGCCAAAAAAGGGAGAGGAAATATAATCCAGATCCGAGGAACCGCTGGTGGTCCAGCCGGCGGGGGCGGCGGTATCCGTCAACGTCGCGAAGTCTTCGGAGAGGATGTCCGCTCCGCTGGCGGCGGTGGCGAGAACAAGCATCCATGGATAGACAAAAAGACGGGAGAAGCGCCGAAGCGAGAGGAGAAATGATGGACCGTGGATGTTCATGGAATACCTCGAGTAGTAAGGGAGAATGTAACGATTGGATTAAACGTTGGCGAATGAATTGGGGCGCGCCAAGTCAACCGTTTCGACCCGGGGGCGAGGAATCGCGGCTCGTTTCCCCTGTGCATAGTTAATTAACTATGCACAGGTTTTTTTAGTGCGTGGGCGGCGATATCAAACCGGCCTGCCGAGATTTGCCGCTGAGGAGGTTAGAGGAGCGTGCCGGCTATGCCCGCGGCGGCGGCGCCGAGCATTAGCAGCGCCGGATGGGGATTTTTCCACAGGACGAGGCCGAAGGCGGCCGCGAAGATCACACTGGCTTGCGGACCGGGGAAGTGGGCGCCGACGGGCACGAGCGCAAGTCCGAGGCGAATGGCCGTGGCCGCGAGCAGTCCGACCAGCGCAGGCATCAGGCCGCGCATCGCGGCGCAAAAAGCCGGGCGTTCGCGCAGTCGGATGGCGAGCGCGCCCAGCGCCAGCAGGAGCGTCGCGCCGGGCAGGCATACTCCCACCGTGGCCGCGATGGATCCCGTCAGCCCCGCCACCTGATAGCCGGCAAAGGTCGCTAGGTTGACCGCGATGGGCCCCGGCGTGATTTCGGAAACCGCCAGCACGTCGAGGAATCGCTCGGAGGTCAGCCAGCCGTGGACCGCGACTTCGTGCTGCATCAGGGGGATCATGTTGTAGCCACCGCCGATGCTGAACAGGCTGATCTTGAAGAACGTCCAGAAAAGCAGGAGATGCGGGCTCATGGCGCGGGCTCCTTCTTGCGGCGGAGAAAATGGAGCGCGAGTCCCGCCGCCGCGCCGAGGAGAATGAGTGGAACGGGCGGAAGCATCTTTGCGTACACCAGAGCGGCGCTCGCTGCGGCGGCCAGCCACAAGAGCGGGGAACGGAGATTGGCGCATCCGAGCCGGATGGCCGCCCCGGCGACGACGGCGACGACGGCGGGGCGCAGGCCGGAGAGCGCGGCGGCGACCCAGCGGTTGTCCCATTGTCCGGCGAACAGCGCGGCGAGGGCCAGGATGATGAAGAACGCGGGCAGCGCCACGGCCACGGCCGCAACCAACGCCCCGCGCTTGCCGGACAGGCGCAGGCCCGTCAGGACCGCGAAATTGACGATGATGACGCCCGGCACGGATTGGGAAATGGCGTAGGCTTCGGCGACGTCAGCCGGCGCGAGCCAGCGCCGCCGCCGGACCAGCTCCGCCTCGAACACGGGCAAGGCCGCCATGCCGCCGCCGAAAGCGCCGGCGCCGATCCGGAAGAAACTCCAGAAAACCGAATGGAGCGGATGCGTCATGGAACGAACCTAGCATTTCCGCCCGAGCGCGCATAGGACTCGCCGCGCGAAAAGTATTCTCGCGCATTCTCCGGCGCCGCGCGCGGAGGGCGCCGCCGCGAATCATTGACTTCAACCGTTCCGATCCAGACGACCTCATTTGGAGTGCGGCGGCATGACGCCGCTTTGGAGCCCGTGTCGCTATCGAGAAAGCGCGGTCATGCCCGCGCACTCCAAAACGGCGACAGCCAGAGAACAAAGCCGTGCCGACTCGATCCGGGCATTCCATCGCAGATGCGCCCGCGCGCCGGGGCGATTTTGCTTGGTTTTGCGCCTGCGGGCTCCTATCCTTTTTCCTATTCGGGCGATGAAGCCCCATGCGAAAACGAGCCGAGGGGAGAGATGAAACGAGTTCGCCCATATTTCCGCAGAGCCTGTGCGCCGACGGCCATTTTTGTCTGGCTGGCCTTATCGATCGGCGCCTCCGCCCAGGCGCCGGCCGTCACGCGCTGGATGGATCCGCACGGCCGGCCGAAATCCCTCCACCTCGTCGCGCGAGATCGCGGCCCGCTGGTCCTCTCCAAGGATCTCGCCGCGCCCGGCGCCCGGTGGCGGCCTCGCGCCGACCCGACCAACCGGATCTGCCTGATCGTCCATTCCAATGCGCTGGCCGGTGCCGGCGCGGCCGTGACCAACTTCCTGGCCGACCTGGAGGCGGACGGATGTGCCCCGTTGCTGTACGCGTATTCCGGCGGCAGCGCGGAAGACCTTCGCGCCTACTTGGCCGCGCTCTATGCGGAACCCGCCTCCCTGCAGGGGGCGATCCTGATCGGCGATTTGCCGCACGTCGTCTATGAAATGAACCAGGATTGGGGCTGGGGCGAGGAATTCGAGGATTTTCCGTGCGACCTCTTTTACATGGACTTGAACGGCACCTGGTCGGACGCCAACCAAACGGCGCCGTTCGCCGCCGGCAAGTACGATGCGCGCGGCGGCGATCTCGATCTGGAAATCTGGGTTTCGAGGCTCAAGGCGGACAATCTGCCGATGGCCGGGACGGAAAGCGTCTTGCTGAATGCCTACTTCGACAAAAACCACCGCTATCGGACGGATCAGCTCCGTCCCGCCCGGCGGGCGCTGCTTTACAACGACGACGATTGGTCGGACATGATGCCGGACGACGCGGAAACCATCGGGTCGAGTTACGGCGACGACCATCTCCGCGTGGTGCGGGACGCGGAAAATACGACGGCCGACGATTATCTGCGGCACATGACCAACGCCTACGAGCTGATGTTCATCCGTTCCCATGGCTATTCCCGCGGGCACGGGTTCTATGAAAGTAACAAGGCCCAATTCAACTACGTCTATGCCACCAACTACCTGGTGCGGTCTCCCCCGGCCTTGTTCTATTCCTTCTATGTCTGCTCGGGCTGTGACTACACGGACAGCAACAACCTGGGCGGCCTCGCGGTGCACAACCCCGGCGATTCGGGCTTGGCCGCGTGGGGCAGCACCAAAACGGGCGGGATCTGGGATGATCGCTACTTCTACGAGCCGATGGCCCTCGGGCAATCCGTCGGCGAGGCGTTCGTGGCGTGGTTCAATGCCGCCCAGGAATTGAATCCGGTCTACGCGCCGCCTTGGTGGTATGGCATGGTCCTCATCGGCGACGGAACGCTGCGGTTCAGCTATTCCCAGCCGGTGGCGAGCGTGCAATCCGGCGCGGGCCATCAGCCCGAAATCCGTTTCAACGCCCAGCAAGGCGCCCGCTATGAGGTGCGCCGCACCGCGTCGCTGGTCGCGCCGAACTGGACCAATGTCGCCGGCGCCTTCACCGCCTCCAACTACGCGCCGTCCGTCGTGGACGCCGGCCTCGCGGACTCCGCCGCGTTCTATGCCGTGGCCCGGATGGAGAACGGTCCGAGCAACCGGCTCGCAAACGCGAGCTTTGAAGTGTCGGGTTCAGCCGACTCGCGGGCGCGCCATTGGGAGGCGAGTGGCGATTCCCATGGCGATTCGTGGGGCAGCGCGGCGCGAGTGGACTGGCGCTGCCGCCAGGGAGCCTGCGCCGCCGCCGTCCGCGGGTCCTGGTCCGGCAGCGACTACGGGGGCTGGTGGCAGGAAGGCGCGGCCCAGGCCGGCAAGATCTACCAGGCCACGGCCTGGTTTTGGGCCGACCACGTCGAAAACTCGTGGACCGCCGCCGTCCAGGAGCTGAAAGTCGAATTTTACGACGGATCGTTTGCGCTGCTCGATTCCCAAAGCGTGGGCTTGAGCGACGTGGTGGAAACCTGGACGCAGAAAACCGTCCGGGCGACGGCTCCGGCGGGCGCCGCCTGGGCGCGCTTCGTCGTGAACGCCAGCGGGGCCGGCACTTCCGGCGCGCTCCAGTTCGACGGCGCCGCCCTGACGCAAGAGCCGGATCCTTGAACGCGCCCGCGGCGCGAGGGCGCCGCTGCGATTCATTGACCGAATGGAGTCGAAACGAAATTGTTAAATTAATTTGGTCGTTTTGGAGTGCGCGGGCACGACCGCGCTTTCCCTGGCCGCGACATGTCGCGGCCCTAAAAGCGGCGTCATGCCGCCGCACTCCACATAAAGACTGCCGAAATCCCAAAAGATGAAGTCACCGAATCGCTGAGACCACCGCGTCGCGCGCCGCGCGAAATCGAAGATTGCGGGCCGGGCGCGACGTGGCAGAATGGGCGGCCCGATGAAAATCATTCCCTCCAGCCGAACCGAATGGATGGCGGCGGCCTGCGCCGCCGCGTCGGGGCTGCTGCTGTACGGGGCGATGCCGCCGCTGGAATGGACCTGCGCGGTCTGGTTTGCGCTGGTGCCGCTGCTCGTCATGGCCCGGCAGGTGCCTGCGCGCATGGCGCTGAAAATGGGCGGATTCTCCGCGCTTCTGTTCTGGCTCCTGAGCATCCGGTTCCTGACGCATGTGTCGGTGGCCGGGTGGCTCTTCCTGAGCGCCTATTGCGCCCTGTACTTCCTGCCGACGGTCTGGCTGGCGAACCGCTGGCGCGGCGAGGCGGCGGGGTTCGCGGCTTCGGTCGCGGTGGTTTGGTGCGGAAGCGAATTCCTGCGCGGCTGGCTTTTCGGCGGTTTTCCCGGCAATACGCTGGGAGTGGGGCTGGCGCCCTGGCGGGCGGCGATCCAGCTCGCGGAATTCGGCGGCGTCTGGCTGGTGTCGGGCCTGGCGGTGTTCGCGAACGCCCTGCTGGCGTGGGCCGTCGCGGAACGGCGCGGCTGGCGCGCGCTGGCGGCCGGCTCGCTGGCCGTGGCCGCCGCGCTGGGCTGGGGAGCTTGGCGGGCGGAGCATCTGCCCGTGCCGGCCCGCTCCCTCCGCGTGGCGCTGGTGCAGACGTCGATCCCCCAGGACGAGAAATGGGTGACGTCCAAAATCCAGATGATCTACGAGCGGCTGACGGAGCTCACGGGGCAGGCGCAAAGCGACCCGAAGGTGGAACTCATCATCTGGCCGGAGACGGCGCTGCCGGACGACGTGCGCAACAGCGAGCACAGCTATGCCCTGGTCTGGAGCCTGTGCACCAACGGCACGCCCATTCTGACGGGATCGCTCGATACCGCCATGCTGGACTCGGGCGAAACCCAGTATTTCAACAGCGCGTTCCTGTTCGACGTGGAAGGCCGCATCGCCGGGGAATACGACAAGCGGCATCTGGTCATCTTCGGCGAATTCATTCCCTTCGCGCGCTGGATCCCCGCGCGCTGGCAAGCGGCGCTGGGCCTGCCGGAAAGCATCTCGGCGGGCAAGGACGGCTCGATCTTCCATGCGGGGGCGGCCCGCATCCCGCTGTCGCCCCTGATCTGCTTCGAGGACATGCTGGCGGAGCTGGCGCGGGCGGACGTGCGCGACGGGGCCCGGATGCTGGTGAACATCACCAACGACGCCTGGTTCGACGAGCGCGTCGCGCCGCGCCAGCACATGCTCAACGCCGTCTTCCGCGCCGTGGAAAACCGCGTACCGATGGTCCGCGCGGCCAATACGGGCGTGACCTGCGCGATCGATCCCTCCGGCCGCGTGACGGCGTTCCTGTCCGACGGCGCCGGCCGCACCGACGGCCCCGGCGTGCTGTGGGTGGACGTGCCGGTGCCGGACGACGCGGCGCCCTTGACTTTCTACGCCCGTTTTGGGGATATGTACGGCATCGCCTGCGCCGTCGCGACGGCCTTGTGGCTGGCCACCGCGGCATGGAAACGCCGGAAACGGGCGCAGGAATTTTAACAGGAAAACAGGAAACAGCAGGAAAACAGGAAAAAGCGTTTGGGGTGGTGAACGGCCAAGGATTGGAAAACCGTGAACCGTGAACCGTGAACCGCTGAACCCGGACAGGAACCATGTTAGACGAGCTTTCAGCGCGAATCGCGACCGTGAAAGAACACCTCGCAGGAATGAGAGGCTATCTTTGACGTCGACGGCAAAAAACGGATCATCGAAGAATTGACGCAGCAGATGGCGGGGCCCGATTTCTGGAACGACCAGAACGCGGCGCGGGCGGTCATCGACAAGAAGAACGCCCTCGAAGCGGTCACGGGGCCGTACGAGAAGCTCGCCGCCCACCAGGAAGAATTGGAGCTGATGCTCGGCTTGCTGGCGGACGAGGGGCGCGTGGCCGAGACCCATCCCGACGTGGTCGAGCTGGGCACGCAGGTCGCCGCGCTGGAAAAACAGTACGAACACGTCGAACTGCAATCCCTGATGACGGGGAAGTTCGACGCCAACAACGCCTTCCTGACGCTGCACGCGGGGGCCGGCGGCACCGAATCGTGCGACTGGGCGGCCATGCTCCTGCGCATGTACGACCGCTATTGCCAGAAGCAGGGCTTCGAGGTCGCCACGGTCGACTACCAGCCCGGCGAAGAGGCCGGGGTCAAGAGCGTCACGCTGATGGTCAGCGGCCCGTGGGCCTACGGCTTCCTCAAGGCCGAGCGCGGCGTGCACCGCCTCGTGCGCATCAGCCCCTTCGACTCCGCCAAGCGGCGGCACACGTCCTTCGCCTCGCTCGACGTGGTCGCGGAAATCAGCGACGACGTCATGGTGGAGATCGACGAAAAGGATCTGCGCGTGGACACCTACCGCTCCGGCGGCGCGGGTGGCCAGCACGTCAACAAGACCGACAGCGCCATCCGCCTGACGCACATGCCGACGGGCCTCGTCGTGGCCTGCCAGGCCGAGCGCAGCCAGCACTCGAACCGCGCCCGCGCCATGAAGATCCTGCGCGCGAAAATCTACGAGCTGGAGCAGGACAAGAAGAAGCGCGAGATGGAGAAGTTCTACGGCGACAAAGGCGAAATCGCCTGGGGCCACCAGATCCGCTCGTACGTGCTGCAGCCCTACACGATGGTGAAAGACCACCGCACCGAGGCTGAAACCGGCCAGGTCGATGCCGTACTGGACGGCGATCTCGAGCTGTTCATCGAAGCCTGGCTCAAGCAGAACCGCGGCGAAGCCGCTGGCTAGGAGTCAGGGTTCAGAGGTCAGGGTTCAGGTTCGATCGATTTATCCTGAACCCCGAACCCTGAACCCGCTCAATCCTCCAGTCCCAGCTTTTTCAGCTTGGGCTGGATGACCATCCGGCAATAGGGCGCGCGCTTGTTGAGGCGGTAATATTCCTGGTGATAATCCTCGGCCGCGTAGAACTCCTTGGCCGGCGTGATTTCCGTGACGATCTTGCGCGCGTGGCGTCCGGAGGCGTTCTCGGTTTCGAGCGACGTGCGGGCGATGACCTGCTGCGCCTCGGAATGGGCGAAGATGGCCGAGCGGTACTGCGTGCCGACGTCCGCGCCCTGCCGGTTGAGCTGGGTGGGATCGTGCGCCGTCCAGAAGACGTCCAGCAGCTTTTCATAGGTCGTTTTCTGCGGATCGAATGTGATCTGGATGGCCTCGGCGTGGCCGGTGTCGCCGCCGCAGACCTGGGCATAGGTCGGATTCGGCACGCCTCCGCCGGTATAGCCGGAGACGACTTTCAGCACGCCGGGCTGCTGGCGGAAAATTTCCTCGATGCACCAGAAGCAACCGCCGGCGAGCGTGGCGGTTTCGGTCGGGGCGGGAGCGGTCATGGCGTCTCCGGGTTGGGCCCACGCGGCTCGCGCCGCAAGGCAGGCCAGGGCGATGTACGGGATTTTCATGCGGCAACCCTACCGCATGCAGGCATATCTTGCTGGAGATTTAGACGGGATTAACAGGATTTTCAGGATGGGTTCGGGTTGAAAACCGCTGAACCGTTGAACCGTGAACCGCTGAACTCAATCGCTCAATATAGCTTCCGCGGGATTTCGAATCGCGGCCACGGCGGCGCGGGCGTGCGCGTGCCCCAGAGCTGGGCGTAGAATTCGGGGCGGCTGCCGGGAAAATCCCACAGGGCAGAGCCGAGATGCTTTTCGAGGGTGGCGATCAATTCATGCGCCGCCGCGGCCGGGCGGTAAGCCGCGGGATCGACGACGTCGAAGGCGAGCCCACGCAGCGTCTGGCCGCGCTTGTCGGGATAGTCGCACGGCGTAACGCGCAGGCCGGGCAGCGGCGGCAAATCGAGCGTCGACAAATCGGCGTGGGCCGATCCGATGCGCTGGAAGGCCAGCGGCGTGCCGCGCGCGTGGTCGATCATCGGCAGCGCCTCGAAAAACACCGTCAGCGGGAAGCACAGCGCGTTTTCGAGCGCAACGATGGCCGGGGAGGTCGCGTGCCACGTCGGATAGATCTGCGCCAGCGTCAGCGCGCGCGAAAGCCCGGGGCACGGCGCGACGCGCAGATCGAGGACGTCGAGCTTCAGCGCCGATTTCAGGAAGAGCGCGGTTTCGCCGGGCGTCATGCCATAGCAGAACGGCGTCGGCACCAGGCCCACGAACGAGGCGCAGGCCGGATCGAGCAGCGGGCCGTCGGGCGGCGTCAGCATCAGGGGATCGGGACGGTCGGCCACGACGAGCGTTTTGCCGCGCGCGGCGCAGGCTTCCATCAGGAGGCGCAGGGTGGAAACGTAGGTGTAGGCGCGGCACGCGATGGTTTGGATGTCGAAGACGAACACGTCCACCAGATCGAGCATGGCGGGGGTCGGCGCACGGGTCTCGCCGTAGAGGGAAAAGATCGGGATCTTCCAGTCGGCGTGCGCGGCGTCGGCGACTTTCTCGCCCGCCCCGCCGCGGCCGAAGAAGCCATGCTCGGGGCCGAACAGAGCGACGAGATTCACGCCGGCCTCGCGCAGGACCGCCGCGGAATGGCGGCCATCGGACGCCAGGCTGGCCGAATGCGCCACCAGCCCCACGCGGCGGCCGGCGAGCCAATCGGCGGGGAGGGCTTCGATGCCGGGCCGGATGGAGGACGAGGATTTCACGCGCGCATCCTAGCAAAGCCGGGCGGAGAGGGAAAGATTCACCACAGAGTCACAGAGGGCACAGAGGGTTCCTCGGCAATTCGGTACAAGGGTCAGAACTGGAGGGGCAACCTCCGTGTTGCCCGTTGGAGATGGCTTGGAAAGCGGGCAGGACGGAGCCTGCCCCTCCGACCGCCCGTGGCGGGAATGACACGAAAGGGGAGGGGATTTTGCCACAGAGAACGCAGAGATCACAAAGGGGGGGGCCTAGATTACGGGCCGGACCCCTGCATTTGCGGACGGTCCGCCGGATCCAATTCGCTTAATCCATAGTTGCCAGGGGGCAGGCTGTATTTTTTGCGGATGATATGGACTTGTTCCAGTGCATCAATGAATTCGGCCCCGGCCGCGCGGTCGATGCAGTCGAAAACAACTGAGACGCTGTAATTGGTGCTGGTGGCATACACCGGCTTTAAGCCGGCTGGCCCGAACTGCTCCTCGATTCGGGTACAGGTGCTGGTGCGTACGATAAAATCACGGATCTGATAACCGGCATACCCGTGTTTCAGGGCCAATTCGGCGCAGCGCAAATGACAGAAATCTTCGGCGTGGCTCTGGCTATATTGGCGGTCCCCATGGAACGCGACCTGAAAGGAATTGGGCGCGACGCGTGAATCCGTGTACCCCGTGTTCAGCCAGCGGTAATAGGGGCCATAGCGGGTCGCGCAACCGGCAAGAAGCACGGCCGCACACCCCACGCCAATGGATTTCAGGATCTGGCTCATGGCTTAATTTCCCGTTCCCGGGAGGGTCAACAGGGTGCAGAGTAGCGGAGGAATCCCCGCCGGGGCAAGATTCAACGGTAACGGGTTATCCGTCCCTTGAAATGGATCTCACCACAGAGTTCACAGAGAACGCAGAGGTTTGGAGGTAGGGACGCCTCTCCGAGACGTCCGGGAGCGGAAGAACAGCCGGAGGGCGTAACTACGAATCACGCGAATTACACGAAAAGAAGAGAAGAATATTGCCACAGAGATCGACGAGGATCGGAAGGTAGGGACGCCTCTCCGAGGCGTCCGGGATCGGGAAAACAGCCGGAGGCAGTAACTACGAATTATGCGAATGACGCGAATGGGGAGGGGAGTTTCTCACAGCGAACACAGAGGGGGGGAGGAGGGGTTGGAAACCATAGAGCGAAGGACCGGGGTTTTCCTCAAGATCGGACTCTGCGCCCTCTGTGGCAAAAATGGGTCGGGGGGGAGGATTCGATGCGGCGGCGGATGGGGGATTGGGGGTGGAACGGAAACGAGATGAGGGAGGATTTATATATTATAGGACCCCTTTATGACCCCTTTATTAAAAATGAAGAATTGGAGAAAGGAGCTCAATATCCAATAACCAATATCCAAGGGGTTGTAGGCCGGGGTTGGATCCCCGGCGGGATCGGGGGGAAGCAGCCCGCCACCCGTGCAAGGGTGGCCGACAATGGGAAGAGGGGAGCTCAATGTCCAATAACCAATGTCCAATATCCAATGATCAAGGGAAGGCGAGGGACGGGGATCGTTTTGAAGTGCGCGGACAGGTCCGCGCTTTTCAGGGCCGCGACATGTCGCGGCGTTTAAAGCGGCGTCGTGCCGCCGCAGTCCAAAGGGGGCCGATCGAAAGCCGAGCAGCCCGCCACCCGTGCAAGGGTGGCCGACAATGGGAGAAAAAGGGAGCTCAATGTCCAATAACCAATGTCCAAGGGGTTGTAGGCCGGGGTTGGATCCCCGGCGGGATCGAGGAAGAACAGCCCCGGCCTCAGCGAGGCCGGCTACAACGACAGCCCGCCATCATTTCATAGAACCCCTTTATGACCCCTTTATCGGCTCACAACATCCACCCTAGTTCACACCTTTGAGTTGTGGCGCCTTGCTTTTGGTGAGTAACTTTACGCCTTCGGCCTCTGTCATTACCGTTAGGGTGCTTGCGGCTATAAATCCTACGACGCCATGTTTAAGATAATAGGTGTGCCCTGCTTCGAACTGGACTCTTTTTTCTATCGGATTAGATCCTGGCCAAATAATCGAAATCAGTGGGGTTCCCGGGTCTCGTTCCCAGCAAAGATATCCTTTCCATCCCATGCTCCCAATCTTCGTGCCATTATCTAGGACGGTCGCAGGCATTCCTGCACCCGATAGACCGGTGCGACGGAATACGTATACCCGTGCCTTTTCTGCGGACGAGACAGGCTGGGTCTGATCCGGCAACGACACGACCTGTTTTGTGGTCGCACACCCCGTTCCCATTCCCACAAGAACACCCATCAGCAACAATGATTGCAACAACTTCATTCAATCTTCCTTTCTGTTTGGCCGAACCGTGTATATTCTACAAACTTTCGTAAAGGGGTCATATAAGGGTCAAAAAGGGGCAGCCCGATGAACTAATGTTTCTTCAGTCTGTAATCAGGCTCATTCATTGAGCGAAGGGTGCACAGGGGTGGGATCGGATAGGGGCCGGCGGATATTCCGGGGCGGAAACATGGTTTGACGGTAGCAGGGGGGAGGGGGGAATTCAATTAATAATTAAGAATTGAGAATTAAGAATTGGGGGTGGTTGGGGGGGGGCAATTGAGAATTAAGAATGAAGAATTATGAATTGAGGGGCGGGACGCGGGGCGCCATGCCTTGGGCGTGGCAACCGCTCGCGCGCCCGGCGCCGGCGGGCGGGTTTTACGTAGTATGGAAAACTATTTTCCACAGTGTGGAAAAACCTTGAACCGCGAGTGCCCACATGGGGGGGGGGGGGGGATCGGTTTGGAGTGCGCGGACAGGTCCGCGCTTTTGGGGGCCGCGACATGTCGCGGCGTCTAAAGCGGCGTCGTGCCGCCGCAGTCCAAAGGGGGCGATCGAAAGCCGAACAGCCCGCCACCCGTGCAAGGGGGGCCTACAACGGGAAGAAGGGGATCTCAATGTCCAATAACCAATGTCCAATTTCCAATGTCCAAGGGAAGGCGAGGGGCGGGGATCGGTTGGGAGTGCGCGGACAGGTCCGCGCTTTTGGGGGCCGCGACATGTCGCGACGTCTAAAGCGGCGTCGTGCCGCCGCCGTCCAAATGGGCTCTGGTAAAGAAGGAGATCAATATTCGAGGCGGCTAGATGTTCAGAATCTTTAGGAAAAAACGCTTGACCAGAGGCGGGGGGCTGTCATAGTCGCGCGCACGTTAACAGGAGAGGCGGGACGATGAAACAGGCGGCGAAGACCATTATATTGGCGGTGGCGGGGGCGTGGATTTGTGCGGCGTCGGCGGGGGCGTTTCCCACCTGGATCGGCGCGTATGGGCTTTATCCGCGGCACAGCGGGGCGAATCCGGGGCAGTTCACGATTCTGATGAACGAGGACTATTATGGTCTCGAGGCCAACGTGGGCATCCGCGTGAACGGCGGGGGCTGGACGGAATATCCCATGAGCTATGCGACGAACGCCAGCGGCAATTCGGTCTGGACCTACGCGCCGGCGGAGCCGTTTCCTTTCGGCGCGGAAATCGAATTCTATTTCCACGGCTTCGAGGGCGCGAGCAACATCTACGCCAGCGCCGAGGGCAGCAATTATTTCAGCGGCCCGCTGTTTTGGTCGGAGCCGGCGGACACGGGGCTGGTCTCGGCGTATCCCGGCAACGGCTACGGCAAGGCGCGGATCTGCGCGCTGGGCGACGATCTGATCGGCGGGCATTCGTACGGCGTGCTGACCTTGGGCCGCAAGCCGGTCGGCTGCGAGTGGGAAGCCTTGGCGTATCCGCTGGAGGATATCGGCATCGTGGATTTCGGCATCGCCGGAAACGGGGAGAACCTGCTCGTGGTCGTCCAGACCGGCACCAACGTGGCGGTGCGGACGAGCGCGGATCGCGGCGAGACGTTTTCCGCGCCGGTGCAGCTGGCCACGCCGCCGGCGAACGGCTCGTTTTCGGGGCTGAGCGTGTCCGCCGGGGCGGCGGGCGAATTCGGCGTCGCCTACGGGGTGGCGACGAACTGCTGCGGGGCGCAGCAGATCTTTTTCGCGCGCTCGGCCGACGGCGGTGCCACGTGGTCCGCGCCGGTCGTGGCGACGGAGTCGGGCGATTACGCCGCCTATTTCAGCTGGTCGGAGCTGGGGCACAACGACGACGGGTGGTTCCTGGCGGCGCGGAACGTGTGGGGCGGGTCCAGCCTGCTGATGTACTGCGCGCATTCGACGGACGGCGCGGCGTGGACCACGACCAACCTGGGCGGCAACCGGGCGTGGAGCGATCCCGACTTGTGCCTGTCCTCGAACGTCGCGGCGATCGCGGCGGATCCGTATTACGACGACTTCATCCGCGTTTTCCGCTGCCAGGGCGGCAGTTGGTCCACGCAGGACGTGGCGCGCGCCTTGGAAGGCGGGCGCGCCGTGCGCCTGAGCCACGACGGCCATGGGCGCTGGTTCGTGTTCCGGCAGGTGGACAACAACGCGGGCTGGCTGTGGAGCGCGTTTCTCAGCCGCGACGACGGCTATACTTGGACGACCAACCGGGCCATGCCGAATCCGACGCCCATGAACGCCTCCAGCGACAGTTTCACCCTGGAGCAGGTGCTGAACGTCGGACCCAAGCAATACGCGCTCTGGCACGCGGACTATTACATCGGCACCTACCAGCGCATGCACGAGGCCCTGCTGCAGAAGTCCGACGGCTACGAGGAGCGGCTGGACGAGCTGACCTGGACGGGCAACGCGTTCACCATCGCCATCGCCAACGCCGCGCCGGGGGCGACGAACCACCTGGAAATCGCCGCCGACCTCGTCACCCCGGTCTGGACGAATCTGTACACCTGGACGGGCAGCGCGCCGGCGACGAACTGGAGCGGGACGCTGGGCACGCAGGGCTATTTCCGGGTCCGGATCGAGCGCTAAGGCCGTTCTTTCGGTCCGGAGCCGCTTAGGTTAAGCGTTTTTTGCTCGAAGATATTTGCGATTCGGGGATTGACGCGGGCGGAGGGGGGGGCGTATAGTGCCGCGCAATTCCGCCGCTTTGCGGGCAGATCGGCCCATCGGCAATTTAAAAAAGAAAACATACGGAGATCACAAAATGGCTATCAAGGTTGGCATCAATGGATTCGGGCGCATCGG
>CAZECJ010000058.1:0-11994 GCA_964510645.1 uncultured Verrucomicrobiota bacterium
TCCTTGCCGCGGATGGTTTCGTTGAGCTGGACGATCTGGGTGCGGGCGTCTTCGAGCTGGGCCTTGGTATTCTCCAGTTCGGCGCGGGTGTTTTCGAGATCCTGCCGGGTGTTTTCGAGGTCGACCTTGGTGTCGTTCCAGCCCTGGAGGACGGCGTTGGCGACTTGGAGGGCCTTGTTCAGTTCGCTCTCGAGGCGAGGGAGGTCTTCCTTGGTGCCGATCACGAGGTTGCCGGCCTTGAATTGGGCCGCGCTCTTGGCTTCGTCGGACAGCAGGGACTGCGGGCCTTTGAGGGCTCCGACGATCCGGTCGACGCCGCCTTCGAGTTTCTGGGTCCGCTCCTTGATCAGGGTCCGCTTCGGGAATAGGACAGCGGCCTGAATCACCAAGGCGGCGATGCTGACCAGCAACACGATAACAACCAGCGGCTTCAACAATTTAGCCATGACTTCCTCCAAAACATTTAGTAGCGGCATTGTGGGGCAAAGGGAACGGGATGTCAAACGCCAAAAGGGAATTCGCGCCGTTTCGCCGATGCAGGATCAATAGAAAAGAATGTTGGCCCATTGGCGACCCTTTTCGGTGAACTGCCACTTGCCGCCGGCCTGAGAAACGTAGGCCCGGCCATTGCGGCCCAGAACCTCGGG
The DNA here is from genome assembly GCA_964510645.1 of uncultured Verrucomicrobiota bacterium. Lineage (GTDB taxonomy): Bacteria > Verrucomicrobiota > Kiritimatiellia > CAIQIC01 > Lenti-01 > Lenti-01. The sequence goes on from CAZECJ010000058.1 coordinate 648, forward strand.
AAACACCTTGGCGACGGCGTGGCGCTGGTTGCCGAGCAGGGCGATTTCCGCGGCGTTGGCGTTGCGGCCGGAGAGCGGGGCGCCGGATTCGGAGAGAGTCAGGCGCAGGGGCCCGCCATCGCAGGGCGCCCCGAGCCAAAGCGCGGGGAAGCGCCGGAAGTAGTCCGGATATTTCCCGCGCAGGACCACCTCGCAAGCGGGCGCAAGCGTGGCGAGATAGGACGCCATGGTGAGGCCGGGATCGCGGAAATGGGCGGCCACGAAATCGAGCGGGTCGAAAGCGAACAGATTGTTGCCGTGGTAATTGCCGAAGTCGGGCGTGAGCTTTTCTTCGCGGTGCTTGATCTCGTAGCGGGAATTGAGCAGCACGCCGATTTCCCAATGCAGGTGGCTGCGCTCCGTCGGAATGGGGGGCTGGGTGCTGCTGGTGTGGCCGAGGGTGGCGATCTCATCGCCGGCCTGGACCGCGTGGCCGGGGCGGATGCCGAAGCGGACGTCGGCCAGATGCGCGTAGAGAGTATAGACGGTGGCCGGCTCGGAGGATCCATCGCGCTTGGCGATCAGGCCCAGCGTCGGATCGGGATGCTCGATGATCACGTATTTGCCGTAGGAGGATTTGCCGCCGACGGAATTGACGAAGGCGACGCGGCCATCGGCGACGGCATAGACCGGGTCGGTCGGAACGCCTTTGCGGTCGCGCTGGGTGGGGGCGATATCCACGCCTTCGTGGAAGGCCGGCAGGCCGCGCACGTTGGTGCGCGTGGAACCGAACTTGGCGGATTCGAGGCGGCCGGAACCGGTGGGCTGCAAAACCCCCGGTTCGTCCGGCGTCAGGAGATTCTGTTGCGGAGTGGGAAACGCCAGCCGCTGCCAAACGGGCGGAGGCGGGGACGGGGGCTCGGCGGGCATTTCCTGCGCCGGTGGCTCGGATACGACCACGTGGCAACCGCCTTGGCGGAAGGCCAGCCAGCGGAAAATAAGAAAATCCAGCGCCAACAGGGGAAGAATCCAGACCAGATGGCGCAGGGGGGACTTGCGCGCGGGATGTCGCATGCCGCTCAGACGGCCATGATGTCTTTTTCTTTGGCGGCGACCACGTCGTCCACTTTCTTGGAGTAGGAATCGGTGTATTTCTGCACCTCTTCCAATCCGCGGTCGCGGTCGTCTTCGCTGATGGTCGCGGCCTTCTCCAGGGCCTTGATGGCGTCGTTGGCGTCGCGGCGGATGGCGCGCAGCGCCACGCGGGCTTCTTCGCCCATGCGGTTGGCGACCTTGCTGAGATCCTTGCGTCGTTCTTCGCTCAGTTCGGGAATGGGCACGCGGATGACGCGGCCGTCGTTGAGCGGCGTGATGCCCACGTTGGCGGCCAGAATCGCCTTTTCGATGGCGGGCAGGGAGGAGGGATCGTAGGGCTTGATGACGATCAGGCGCGGCTCGGGCGTGCTGATGAGGGACATCTGGTTCAGGCGCGTCTGCGCGCCGTAGCAATCGACGTTGATGTGGTCCACGAGGCTGGGCGAAGCCTTGCCGGTGCGCAGGCCGGAAAGCCCTTGCTGCAGGTGGGCGATGGCTTTTTCCATTTTGTCGTCGGCTTCGAGCAGGACGTCGGCGGCGGAATCGTACATGGCGTTATCCTTTCGCGTGCGGATCAGGCGGTGACCAAAGTGCCGGCTTTTTCGCCGCGCACCACGCGGAGCAATTCCCCGCGCTTGAAGAAATCGAAGACCAGTATAGGGATTTGGTTGTCCATGCAAAGCGAAAAGGCGGCGGCGTCCATGACCTTCAGGCGGCGGGCGAGGGCCTCGGAATAGGTGAGGCGGTCGAATTTCACGGCCTTCGGGTTTTTCACGGGATCGGCGTCGTAGATGCCGTCGACCTTGGTGGCCTTGAGCAAAACCTCCGCGCCGATTTCGGCGGCGCGCAACGCGGCGGCGCTGTCGGTGGTGAAGAAGGGATTGCCGGTGCCGCCGCCGATGAGGACGACGGTGCCGGCCTCGAGCAGATCGATGGCGCGGCGGAACGTGAACAGTTCGGCGAGGGCCGGCATGGCCGTGGCCGACAGGGTCTTGGCGGGAATCCCGGCGGCTTCGAGGGCCGATTGAAGGGCCAGGCTGTTGATCAGGGTGGCGAGCATGCCCATGTTGTCGCCGTGGGCGCGGCCGAAGCCGCGATCTTGGCCTTTCATGCCGCGGAAGATGTTGCCGCCGCCGATGACGACGCCGACCTGCACGCCCATGTTGCGGACGGCGCGGATTTGCGCGGCCATTTCGGCCAGAATGGCGTCGGAGAGGCACTCGCCCGAGGCGGCGTCGCGCAGGACTTCGCCGCTGAGCTTCAGCAGGATTCGACGATATTTCGCTTTCTTCACGTGGTTTCTCCAGCAGGTTAGAGACGGTGGCCGGGAACGGAACAGGTGGGCGGATCCCCGTCCGGCGTGCCGAGGACATAGCCGCCGCCGGAGGGGCAGGAGGGCAGGGATCCGAGATAGTCGGGAACCAGATCGGCCAGCGCCGCGGGATAGCCGCCCATCTCGGCGGCATGCTTTTTGCAGGCGAGGTCGATGGCGTCGAGATTCATCGCGCATGCGGCGGCGCGTTTTTTCTGCAAGTTCTGGCGGAGCGCCGGCGCGGAGATGGCGGCGATCAGCAGCAGGATCGCCAGCACGATCGTGGCTTCGACGACGGACATGCCGGTCTTCCGGCTCACGCGAAATGCTCCTGGAGTCGCGCGCGGATGTCGTCGGGAATCCGCAGGGGCTTGCGGTTCTTGAAGTCGTAGTGGACCACCACGGCATCGCCCTGGGCGCTGAGCTGCCCGTTTTGCCAGGCTTCCTGATGGACGGTGAAGGAAGCGTTGCCGATCTTGGCCACGAAGGTGCGGATCTCGATGTCCGCACCCAGCAGCATGGGCACGAGGAAGTCCACGTCGATGTGCGCCATGATCAGGTTCCAATTCTCGAAGCTCATGCCGGGATTGAAATAGCGGAAGAAGGGATCGCGGCCCAGTTCGAACCAGATGGGCAGCCGCGTGTTGTTGATGTGGCGCAAGCCGTCAACGTCGCCGAATCGGGGAGTGATCGTTTTGGTGAACATGTTTTGCCGAGACCTCGAATGAACGGCGAGATTTAACGGCGAACGGGGCGAAGAGTAAAGATGAAAGCGCGGACTTGCGCGCCTCGCCTAAAAAAAGGCTTCACCGGGCGACGCAATCCGCTACAGTGCGCCGGAACCCAAAGGAATTTCCATGCTGGCGACCAAGCGATTCGACTACGTGCCGTTCGACAAGGTGCATTTGCACCCGTCGGTGGCGAACCACCGCCCCCTGAACGAGGCCAAAGTGGCCCATTACGCCGAAGACATCCTCCGCAACGGCCTCCTGGAACCCATCGTGGTCTGGGAGCGCAATCCGGGGGAGTTCTATCTGGTGGGCGGCTTCCACCGCCACAACGCCATCCGACGCATCCGCGCGCAGAATCCCGGCTATTTCGACCGGGTGGACGTGCGCGTGGTCCACGGGGAGCTCGACGAAATCCAGGCCCTGAACCTCAAGCTGAACGCCGATCGGCTCGATGCGCGCATCACCGACTACTTCGACGCCATCATCTTCATGGCCAACGCGAATTGGGACGTCCAGCGCATCGCGCGGTTCCTCGACAAGAGCGTATCGTGGATCGAGGACATCCTCCGGTATGCGCCGGGCATGGATTCCCGCGTGCGACGGATGCTGGAAAACGGCGAGATCAGCTGGGCCAAAGCCAAGGCGATCTGCAAGACCGTGCTGGCGGCCCCGGCGGGGCAGGAACGCGCCGCGCTCGACGCCGCCCTGACGGGGCTCCGGGCGCCGGGCGAGGCGAAAGTGCCGCGGGCGTTGACCTATCGCGCCGCCACCAAACGGTTGAAAGGGCGGAAAGAGCCCTACCGCGTGACCGGGGACGACGTGCTGGCGCTGTTGCAGGTGTTGCGCGGAAAAACCGCGGAGTCGGAAACCCTCGACCGCGTGCGCGCGGCGTTTCCGGGCCTGCTGGATTCCTGACGGATTTGGGCTTGTTTGCCCGGGGGCGGGGGAGTATGAGGATTTCTCCATGAAACGTCTCGAAACCTTGTTATGCGCAGCCCTTTTGCTGGCGGTTGGCGCCGGCGGCAGCGGGTGCGTGCTCGTGCGCAAAGGCGCGGCGAAAATCGTGTCCCCGATGGCCATGGAGCTGTCCGAAGGCTTCATGCACCAAAACGACGTGGATCTGGTGCGGGAGGGTGCGCCGGCCTTTCTGCTCATGCTCGATGCCTTGGCCGAGGCGCATCCCGACAAGCCCGCCGTCCTGATCGCCGCCGCAGAAGCCCAGATGGCCTATGCCATGGGTTTCGTGGATCCATCGCAGAAGGAACGGTCCAAGACGATGTTCCTCAAGGCCAAAACCTACGGATTGCGCGCCTTGTCGCAAAACCGGCGGTTTGCGCGCGCCTTGGACGGGTCGCACGACGATTTCGTCCAGGCCTTGTCCAGCTTCCGGAAGAAGGATGCCGAAGCGCTGCTTTCCACGGCGACGGCCTGGGTCATGTGGATCATTGCCAGTTCCGATTCGCCGGCGGCGTTGGGCGACATGACCAAGGTGCTGGAAATGATGAAACGCGTGGAAGCGCTCGGTCCCGGCATCCGCCAAGGCGGCGTCGATCTGTTTTTCGGCATTTACTACACCGTGCTTCCGCTGGGCGGCGGGCGCGATCTGGAAAAAGCCCGGTGGCATTTCGAGCGCAGCATGGAAATCGCGGGGCCCGATTATCTGCTGAGTCGCGTGACCTTCGCCGAATTCTATGCGCGGTACGCCTTCGACCAGGAATTGTTCGAGCGCACGCTGAACCACGTGGTTGCGGCGGATCCGAAAATCCCGGAATTCACGCTGATGAATGCCGTGGCCAAAATGCGAGCCCAGGCCTTGCTGGGCCAGATCGACGATTTGTTTTAGGACCAGGGGAACGAGCATGACGACATGTCGGAAATTCATCGCCGCCGCCGGATGGGCGCTTGCGTGTCTCTGGGCCAGCGCGGCGACCGCACAGACCACCTTGAAATTGGCGACCCTCGCGCCCGACGGCAGCATTTGGATGCAGGCGCTTACCGACGCCAAAAAAGAGATCGAGGCGGCCACGGGCGGCGCGGTGAAAGTGAAGATCTATCCGGGCGGCATCATGGGCTCCGAAAAGGACGTGCTGTTCAAGATCAAGACCGGCCAGCTGCAAGGCGGCGGGTTCATGGGCTATGCCATCGCCAAAATCTGCCCGGAGGTCAACGCCCTGATGTTTCCGATGGTGTTCCGGAATTACGACGAGGTCGACGGGGTGCTGGCGAAAATGCGCCCGTTCGTGGACGAGAGCGCGCGAAAGAACGGCTTCGAAAGGATGGGATGGACCGAGGTCGGCTTCAGCTATGCCTACAGCGTGAAACCCATCGGCAGCCTCGATGCTTTGCGCGCCACGAAGGTCTGGGGACTGGATGCGCCCATGTTGATCGAGCTGTGCACGGCGGCAGGCATCTCGTACATTCCGGCCAACATCACCGATGTCCTGACCGCGCTGCAGACCGGACTGCTGGAAACCGTGTTCGGCCCGCCCACGGCGACGATCGCCGTGCAGTGGCACACCAAATTGCGGTATTACAACTCGGTGCGCCTGACCTATGCCATCGGCGGCGTCTTTCTCTCCTCCGCCGCATGGAATACGGTCCCCGCTCTGCACCGGGACGTCGTCAAGGTGGCCTTCGACAAGCACTGCCAACTGCTTTCGCCCAAGGTTCGCAAGAGCGACGTCGAGGCGCTGGACTTCATGCAGGCGCAAGGCGTACAGGCCATCGAAGAGACTCCGGAGGTGCGCGCGGCCTTCGAACAGGTGGCGGCGACGGCATTGCAAAAAGTAAAGGGGACGGTCTTTTCGCAAGCAGCATGGGATCTTCTCCAACAATGTTTGAAGGAAATCCGGGGATCATGAGGAGCGGTCGGGCCGAGCATGCGTTCCGGTTCGCTTGCCGCTGGGTGGATCGGGTCGAACGCATGGTTCTCGCGTTGCTGGTGATGGGAATGGTGGGCCTTTCCGTGGTCCAGATCCTATTGCGCAACGTGTGGAATACGGGCCTGAATTGGGCGGAACCCCTGCTGGGCATGGCGCTGTTGTGGCTGACCATGCTGGGCGCGCTGGCGGCGGCGGGGCTGGGGCGGCATCTCTCGATCGATCTGGCCGCCGCGCTGTTGCCGCGCCGCGCGTCGGTCTGGGTGGGGCGCGCCACTTCGGTTTTCGCCGCAGTCGTCTGCGGCCTGCTGGCCTGGGCCGCCGGCCGCTACGTGGGTTTCCAGCGCGAGATGGATGCGACCGTCCTGCTGGGCTGGCCGATCTGGAAATACTACAGGGTCATTCCCGTCGCTTTTTGGCTCATGGTTTTTCGTTTCGCCGTGCGCGCGTTTGTCCCGGCATCTTGGCTCGCCTTCAAAATCGCTGAAGGATTGCCGGGGGAGGGGAGGACGCCCACGTGACCTGGTTCGTGATCGCCTTCGCCCTGCTGGGCGTGCCGATGTTCGCCGTGTTCGGCGCGCTCGCGATGTTCGCCTATCGGTCCGAAGGCATGGATTTCTCCATTGTCATCGGCGAATTGACGCGCCTGACGGGCATGCCGATGCTGCAGGCGCTGCCGATGTTTGCGCTGGCCGGCTACGTGCTGGCCGGCAGCCGCGCTTCCGAGCGGTTGCTGCGCATCACGCGCGCAGCGTTTGGCTGGATGCCCGGCGGTCTCGCCATGGTGTGCATCGTCACCTGTACCTTCCTGACGGCGTTCACCGGAGCCTCCGGGGTGACCATCGTGGCGCTAGGCGGGCTGCTTTTGCCGGCGCTGCTGAAGGACGGCTATCGCGAAAAAGCGGCGCTGGGTCTCGTGACCAGCGGCGGCAACATGGGCGTGCTGTTCGCGCCAAGCCTGCCGTTGATCCTCTATGCGGTCATCGCGCAGCCGGTTTCGGGCGAGGTCACGATCGATGCGCTGTTCCGCGCCGGCGTGTTGCCCGGGCTGCTGGCGGTCGGGGTGCTGTGCGGCTACGGGATCTGGGCGGGGCTCCACGCGAAAATTCCGCGCCGGCCTTTCGCGCTGCGCGAGTTGGGCGCGGCCCTGAAGGAAGCCAAATGGGAAATTCCATTGCCCTTCGTGGTGCTGGGCGCCATCTACGGGGGATGGCTGGTCGCCAGCGAGACCGCCGTGCTGACGGCCGCCTACGTGTTGGTCGTCGAAGTGATCATCCACCGGGAAATGCCCATCCGCAAACTCGCGGGCATCATCCGCGACACCGTGGTGCTGGTAGGCGGCGTCCTGCTCATCCTCGGCATGGGCATGGCCATCACCAATTTTCTGATCGACCAAGAGGTCCCCCAGCTCATTCTCGATTGGGTCGGCGCGCGCATCCATAATCCGATCGCGTTTTTAGTGGCGCTCAACCTGTTCCTGTTGGCCGTGGGCTGCGTCATGGACATCTATACCGCCACGGTGGTCATCGTGCCGCTGCTGGCTCCGCTGGCCGTACAGTACGGCATCCATCCGGTGCATCTGGCGGTCATTTTCCTGGCCAACCTCGCCATCGGCTACAGTACGCCGCCGGTCGGCATGAACCTGTTCATCGCCGCCATGCGCCTCAACAAGCCCCTCCTGAAACTCGCCGCCGCGTCCGTGGCCCTCATGGGCCTGATGCTGGGGGTATTGGTTCTCATTACGTATTGGCCCGCCTTGAGCCTTGCCTTCGTCCGATAAGGAGACGGAGCAGGGGAGGGCGGGGGAGGACATTTCCCCTACCCCTAGGCTTTAGCCACGGCCGGAAGTTGATCCATGGCTCCGGCGGACGGGAGACGATTCGCCCTATGGCGTTCCCTTTACGAAGACGATATTCCAGGTGCCGCCGGGCCATCTTTTCGAAGCCACCTCAAGGCACGCCGCGCCGTCACTCGGGAGGATCTCTTCGGTATCGGTTTTCACGGTCATTGATCCGGGGCGAACACACGCCGCAAACACCGGGGCATTGCGATAATTAAACCTCATCAATTTTATTCAGCCGGCTAGATGAAAAACCAATTGGGGTCTGCGCGAGCATTCTTGCCCGGGCGCATGGTTCACACGATCCACAGACTTATCCACAGAGTTACCGTCGGGATCATAGAGCCGATCCACAGGCCATATCCACTATATATAGCGCCCCTCGCCGCCATATATGCAACATAATATGTATTATGCGACATTGTAAGGGATATGCTTGAATGACGGTAGTGACGCGTGTTTTCAATCTATGCAGGATGTCTGGATCCGAAAGTCGTCACGGCTGCGGTTATCTATCGTCTCATGTTGATACCCCGAGATCTGTGGCGGATTCGACGTCTTGAGCCCATCATTGTGCGTAGTCTCAGGCTCTCATCCGTTGGCTTGCCACCATGCGGAATCGGCCATGAAAAATCGCCCAGGCCGCCGAAGCGGCTCTGGGCGAACAACCGATCTGGGAATCCGTTATTCTTGGGCGACAAACGAGTCCTTGCCGACTCCGCAGACGGGACAAACCCATGAATCCGGAATATCCTCGAATTTGGTGCCGGGAACGATTCCGCCGTCGGGATCTCCAGTGGCCGGGTCGTACACGTAGCCGCACACGGTGCATAGGTATTTCATGACTGGTCTCCTGTGGTTGGATTCTGTTTCTTTAAAGGATCGCGTCTCGATTTTTCTGGGTGCGCAGTTGGACGAGCAAGGCCTTGATTTCCTGCGAACGGGACTTGTCGCAGACGAGGGTCACGCCATCGGCCTGCACCACCACCAAATCCTTCACGCCCACGAGCGCGGTCAACCGCCCCTCGCTGACGACGATGTTGCGGGAGCCGTCGAGGACTTCCACGTCGCCCGCCGTGGCATTCCCCTGCGCGTCCTTGGGCAGATGGGCTTCCAAAGCCGGCCAAGAACCCACGTCGTCCCAGGCAAACGCACCCTTGCAAAGCACGATGTTCCGCGCCTTTTCCATCACGGCATAATCGATGGATATCTTTTCCAGTCCCGGGAAATCCCGGGCGAGCGCCGCTTGGAATTCAGCGTCGTCCGCGCAAGCCGACCACGAATCGATTTTGTCGGCCAGCGCCGGCCGGAAATCCGCGAAGGCCTTTCGGATGCTGCGAACGGACCAGACGAACATCCCTGAATTCCAGGCATAGCGCCCGGTGGCAAGATACTCTTTGGCGGTTTCGACGCCGGGCTTTTCCACGAACCGTTTGGCGCAGAAAAATTCGACGTCGCCCGATTTCTTCCAAGGTTCGCCGGCCTCGATGTAGCCATAGGCGCTGCTGGGCTCGGTTGGCGCGATGCCGATGGTCATCAGCACGTCGTGGGCCGCGCACAATTCCAACCCTCGGGTCAACACGTCGCGAAAGACGGGCAAATCGCCGATGACGTGATCAGCAGTCAAAACGCAGAAGACGGCATTCGGATCGCGGCGACGGATCCAAGCGGCGCCGGCGGCAATGGCGGCGGCGGTATCGCGTCCGACGGGCTCTCCCAGCACGCTCACCCGACTCCCCTGCCCCAGCATGTCGCGGATGGGCGCGACCAGCGATTCGTTGGTGACGATCAAGATCCGCTCCGGCGGGACAATCCCTTCCAGGCGATCCACGGACTGCAGTATCAGGGGCTTGCCGCCGGCCAGAGCCAGCAGTTGTTTAGGGCGGCGCGAAGTGCTCAGCGGCCAGAACCGCTCGCCCTTCCCGCCCGCCATGATGATCGCATATGCACAAGGCAGCTTAGCCATACGCCCTCGGATTTTCCACGTGGCGGACAATTTTACAATGCATTTTCCGCGCCAAAAACCGCCCGGTGCCGAACGCGGGCGCCTGGCGGACTACTCTCCGGGATCGGAGGCCGGTTCGTTCGTCTGCGGGCGGACGGAAGCGTGCGGAAGAAATACCCCCGCCGCGGATGGGGTTAGGTCATTTTTCCAGGTCACGCCGGGCCTGTTCCACTTTCGTTTCAAGCGCATGGATCTCTTCTTCCAGGCGAGCGATTCGCTCTTCGGCATCCCTGCGCGCGGCTTCTTCTTCTGCAAGGTGCGTCGTCACGGGCTCCGCCGACTGGATCTGGGCCTCAAGAGCCTGGGTTTCCTCAACCAAGCGCGCGAGTTGCTCTTCGGCGCGGATGCGAGCCGTTTCTTCCTCTGCCACGCGCGCCGCCGCCTCTTCCGCGAGGATTTGCTTCTGCTTGGCCGCATCCTGGGTGGCGCGGATGGCGGCTTCCCATTGGGCCCTCTCCGCGGCAACCCGCTCCGCCAATTCGGCGGCGCGAATGGCCGCTTGCACTTCCGCCTCTTGCTGGAGCCTTTCCCGTGTGGCTTCCGATTCCAGAGTCAGGGTTTCTTCCTCTATTTGGGCAATCTGTTCCTCGGCGGAGATCCGGGCGGATTCCTCTTGAGCAAGCCGCTGGGTTGCCTCGCGGACCTTCTCCTGTTCCCGCTCCGCCACGCTGCGGGTAATTCGGAGAGCTTCCTCTTGCTGCGTTTTTTCGGCAGCAAGCCTCGAATCGCGTACAGCGGCGCGAGCGGCCGCTTGGGCCTCGGCGTCATCCCGAATCCGCTTCAAGATGGCTTCTTTTTCAGCCGCCAAGGCCAGTATGTCGGCTTGGGCCTTGTGCTTGCGAGCCAGAGATTCCGTCAAGCTTCGTTCTGACTCCGCTTTTGCAGCGTCCCGCAGAGCCTGCTGTTCGGCTGCTTCCTTCGCGAGGGCCTCTTCGTGTGCCTGCTGCTTTTCCGCCGTTTGCCGGGCGATTTCCGCCAGCCGGGCTTCCTTGGCAGCCCGCTCTTTCTCGACGGCCAAGAGCTTCGCTTCGATCTCGGCTTGTAACCTGGCCGATTCCTGCGCCTCGGCTTCCTCGCGCGCCTTCAGTTCTACGGCGCGTTGGGCTTCCAGAGCGGCCTGTTCGCGTTCGGCTTCCGCCGCGGCCTTTTCCGCCTGCGCTTGCTCTTCGGCGATGCGCGCGGCTTCTTCCTTCTGAATCCGCTTGGCTTTTCTCTTCGCGGCCTGAGCCTGTTTCTTGGCCAATTCCTGCGCCTCGGCCTCCTCGCGCGCCTTCAGTTCGGCGGCGCGTTGGGCTTCCAGAGCGGCCTGTTCGCGTTCGGCTTCCGCCTCGGCTTTTTCTGCTTGCGCTTGCTCTTCGGCGATCCGCGCAGCCTCTTCCTTCTGGACGCGTCGGGCTTCGTCTTCCGCCTTCGCGGCGTCCTGTCGGGCTTGCCGCTCGGCCTCTTCCTTTGCGCGGGCCTCTTCGCGCGCCTGCTGTTTTTCAGCTTTTTTGCGGGCGATTTCGG
>CAZECJ010000058.1:12094-17149 GCA_964510645.1 uncultured Verrucomicrobiota bacterium
AGCGCTTTGCTTCGATTTGGGCTTGTTTCTCGGCCGCTTCCTTCGCCTCGGCCTCTTCGCGCGTCTTCCGTTCGGCACCCTCTGCCGCCACGCGCTCCGCGCGGGCTTCAGCCTCGGCCGCCGTCGATTCCGCCGCCGCCATCTCTTTGGTCGAGGTCCCGGCATCCGGATGGAGAACATCGATCCATAGTTCCTCCCCATCCTTCGACGACTGCAAGGCATAACACGCATCCACGATGACAAAATAACGACGCGAAGTATGGTTCACCGTGCCTGCAAAATGATAGGTTTCGCCAACCTTGAGTTGTTGGAACTCGCGATTCAGCTCATTCGGCACCCAAGCGGTTCCGAGCGTCTTCAGTTTCATGGGACGACACTTCGCATCCCCTAGCCGCTTGGCAAAACCAGAAGGAGGACCGACGAACGTGTCGGGAAACAAAACGGCCCGCGCCCAGAAGTTGCCGGGGTTGGCCGCCAAGGAATCGGTCTCGACCGCGACATAATCATCCAACCCCGGCGGGAATGCCGCCCAACACGCAAAGGCCCCGGCCGCCAACCCTGTAACCATTGCCAAACGCAAGTTCAGTGGTTTCATCTGTCTGGTACCTCTTCCGCAAACCGTCCTGGTCGCATCGCGGGTCCCGTCTTCATTGGCGATTCGATCTCAACCAATGCCTCCTTCAAAGAGAGGTTCTTCGTGATCGACGAAGCTGATTTAAAATTGGACGGGCTGCATCCATTCCGGCAGCTCGCCAGATTCCGTGGCCTTCTGCAATTCTTCGGCCGTCCGGGGCTTTGCCTCTTTGGCCTTGGCTTTTTTCTTCTCCGCTTTCGCTTCTTTTGCGGCTTTCTCTGCTTGGTCGGCCAACCATTTCGCTTTGCGTTCCGCAGCGATTTTCTTTCGCTCGTCCATGCTCGGTTGCTCGTCCGCCGCTTTCACCTGCGGCTCTGCAATTTCCTGGTCGTTTTCGTCCGCCGGGAGTTCGAAGGATGCCGCCGCGCTTTCCGGCGCGACGGGTTCCGACCGGTCGGGCTCAGCGGGCGATTCGAGATCATTCTGCAATTCCGTTTTGACGCGGCCGGCCTCGCGTTCCAGTTTGCGAGCCTCTTCTTCCAGTTGGGCAAGCTGCTGTTCGGCGGCCGTGGCGGCGGATTCTTCGGCCGCGATGTGCGCCGAAGCCTCGTCCGCCGCCTGGCGTTCGTATTCGGCCACTTCCTGTGCGATCCGGATGGACTCCTCCTGCCGGGATTTTTCAGCCGCCAGCTGCGCTTCCCGCTCTGCGGCCAGCGCGGCAGCCTTGGCCTCGGCCTCTTCCCTCACCTTTGCCAAGGCGGCCTGCTTCTCTTCTTCCACGGCCCGGAGGGCCGCTTCGGCCTCGGCCTTGCGCGCGGCCATTTCAGCCAAGCGCGTTTCCGTTTCTAGCCGCTTGGCGCTGGCCAATTCGACCTGCTGGCGGAGCTCTTCCGCCTGACGCATGGCTTTTTCCGCCTGTTTTTGCTCCAAGGCCAGTCGCTCGGCCGCTTCTTCCTGGATCTTGCGGAACTCGGCTTCCGCCTTTTCCGCCTCTTGTTGGGCTTTCCACTCGGCCGCTTTCTTGGCGGCTTCTTCTTCGCGGGCCTTTTGCTCTTCGGCCTTCTGCCGGACGATTTCGGCCCGGCGGGCTTCCTTGGCGGCCTGCTCTTCTTCCTCCGCCAACCGCTGGGCTTCGATCCGCGCCTGCTTTTCGGCGACCTTCTTCGCCCGGAGCTCTTCCCGGATCATCCGTTCTTCGGCTTCTTGCGCTTCCTCTGCGGCCTTGCGCTCGGCCCGTTCGCGCTCGCGTTGTGCGACGGCTTCCATTTTCTTGATTCGGGCCAATTCTTTCTTGGTGGGTTCCACGCTGACCATGGGAACCATTTCCGGCTGACCCGACAACGGCACAACCAGCATGCTGCTCGGAGGCGGCGCCATCGGTTCGCCGTGCGGCGGCACTTCGCTCGGCGCGATCAGTTCGGCGGTGCGCGCCGCTTCGATTTCCTCTTCCACGGTCGGGCCCGGCAACAGTTCGATGGTCTCGGCGGGGGCGGCTTCTTCCGGCAGTTGGGCATCCGGCAGAACCGCTTGTTCTACCCCGGCCGAAGGCTCGCTGGGCACTTCGCCGCCCGCGGGTTCGCTGGCGGGAATTTCGTCTTGGGCCGGTTTCTTTTTCTTCGATTTGGATTTTTTCTTCGGCTGGTCGCCGTCGGTCGTTGCGGCGATTTCCGCCTGGTCACCGGCATCGGACGGCGGCATTTCCACGGCGGGAACTTCCGGAAGAGGCGCCGGTTCTTCCGCCGCAAGCTCGGCGGCAACGGGAGCGGCACCCTCTGCTTCGGAAGCTTCTGCGGTCACTTCCGGCATCGGCAGGGTGTCCGCATCATCCGCGGCGACCGCTTCAGGCATGGGAACCGCGTCGGCAGGCAGCGGGGCCTCCGCCGGCATTTCCGGCGTCGGGACCGCAACGGTTTCCGGCGGAGGCGCTTCTTCGGCGGCGGGCGCGGCTTCCGCCGTCCACTCGGGAGGCGGCAGGACGGCGGGTTCTTCCGTCGCGACGGCTTCCGGCGCCGTTTCGGCGGCGGCCGGCGGTTCTTCGCCGGCGGCTTCGGGAGCCGGCGGTTCGGCGGCGGGTTGCTCAACGGGGGCGATCTCGACTTTTTCGACCACGGCAGCGGTTTCGGTCGGCGCCAGTTCGGTCGCCGCGGGCAGCGGTTCTTGGGATTGCGCCGGAGGAGGCAGCGCGGCGTTTTCCTCGGCGATCTTCTGGGATTCTTCCAGCACGGCCTGCTTCTGCAGCAGCGCCAGCACCGACCCGATCATCAGTTCTTCGGCAGTCTTGTTTTGCGCCTTCAACTCCCCTTGCAGGGCGCTGGCCACGATTTCTTCGGCGATGCGTTGTCCGCCATCGGTCTGCGCCTCGATGAGCTGCGCAACCGTCGTATTGTTTTCCTGCGCCAGTTTGATGAGGCTGTTTTGGGCTTCCAACAGCAACGCCTGCATCGAGGTTTCAGAGATGTTTACCTGCGCGGCCCCCGGCGATTGTTCCGGCGGATTGAGCATGTCGGTCCAGCGTTCGCTCATGTCTTCGGCCGTCTGCACGTCATAGCAGGCATCCACGATGACGTAGTAGCGACGCGAGATCTGGTCCACGGTTCCCGCGAACGAATAGGTATCGCCCATCTTGAGAACCTGGAATTTCGCCGCCAGCGCTTCGGGAACCCATACGGTTCCCGCGGTCTTCAGCTTCATCGGCAGAAAATTTTTGCGGTCGAGGCGCTCGGGGCGCCCGGCCGGCACTTGTTCCATCACGTCGGAAAACAGGATGGCGCGCGCCCACGAGCTTTGAGGGCTGTTGACCAAAGAGGCCGCATCGATCTTGGCATAGGAGTCCGGAGAAGGGGAAGATCCTGCCGCCCAGGCGAGGGCTCCCGCCGCCAATCCCGCCGCCCACGCCAAGCCCATTTTCACTGGTTTCATATCTGAGGCACCTTTTCCCAAATGGTTTCGATATTTGTATATCGGACAAGCCGCCCAAAGCAAGCCTATCCTCGAGGGGTTTTACCCGGTTTTCGGAGGAGGATTTTTCGGGCGGGAGGCCTTGCGGAGGCCGTTCCAGTGCTCGATCCGCTTGCGGATGACCTCTTCGTACCCTTCCGACGTCGGTTCGTAATAGACTTTCTCCGTGGGCACGTACTCCTGATCGACGAAATGCCCCTCGAAGTCATGGGCATATTGATAGCCTTGGTGCCCGAACTCCTTGGCCGCCCGTTTGGAGCCCGTGCTGCGCAAATGCTTGGGAACCGGGAGGGTTCGCCCCTCCTTCACGTCGGCCGTGGCCGCCTCCAGCCCCATGTAGGCCGCATTGCTCTTGGGCGCCGTCGCCAAATAGGTCGTGGCCTGCGCCAGCGCGATCCGCGCCTCGGGCATGCCCACGAAATCCACGGCCTCCAGCGCCGCGACCGCCACGCTCAGTCCCCGAGGATCGGCGTTGCCGACATCCTCGCTGGCCAGGATGACCAGCCGGCGCGCCACGAACCGCGGATCTTCCCCCGCATAGAGCATCTTGGCCAGCCAGTAGAGGGCCGCGTTGGGATCGGATCCGCGCACGCTCTTGATGAACGCCGAAATCGTGTCGTAGTGTCCATCCTCATCGTGGTCATACACGACGGCTTTCTTCTGGATGCTCTCCTCCGTCACCGCCCGGGTGACGTGGATGACGCCGTCCGGCCCCGGCGCCGTCGTCAGCGCGGCGATCTCCAGCGCATTCAAGGCCCGCCGGCCGTCGCCCTCGCACACGGCCGCCAGATGCGCCACCGCCGCGTCGTCCATGGCGATCTTCAAGTGCCCCAGCCCTTCCGGGTGAATCAGCGCCCGGCGGAGCAGTTGCGCCACCGCCTCCGCATTCAGCGGTTCGAGCTGGAAAATCTGGCTGCGCGACGTCAGCGGATTGTTGATGAAGAAAAACGGATTGTGGGTCGTCGCGCCGATCAGCGTGACCGCCCCCTCTTCCACATAGGGCAGCAGGACGTCCTGCTGCGATTTGTTGAAGCGATGGATCTCGTCGATGAACAGGATCGTTTCGCGCCCCGACACCGCGCGGCGCTGCTTCGCCGCTTCCAGCGACTGGCGCAAGCCCGCCACGTTCGACAACACCCCGCTCGACCGGTCGAACGCCCGCCGCGTGGTCCGGGCGATGACTTCCGCCAGCGAGGTTTTTCCGCAGCCCGGCGGGCCATAGAGGATGAGGCTCGCCAGCCGGTCCGCCTCGATCGCCCGCCGCAGCAGCTTGCTTGCGCCGAGGATGTGGTCTTGTCCCACGATGTCTTCCAGCGTGCGCGGCCGCATGCGGGCCGCCAACGGGCGACGAGAAGCGGAAAGGTCCTTCGTTTCCTCGGTGGGCTGTTCGAACAAATCGCTCATGATCGTTCGCACAGGATGCCAAAATCCGGGTCTTGGCCCAATCTTTTAATTTTTGCGGAAGGCGCCGCGGGCGCATGGAAGTTCTGCGGAGGCCATTGCGTTCGGGTCGAGGGTGACGG
>CAZECJ010000059.1:0-17079 GCA_964510645.1 uncultured Verrucomicrobiota bacterium
GCGCTCATCAAGACCCACCACAACCGCGTGCCGGAAATCCAGGCCATGATCGACCGCGGCCTCGTTGTCGAACCCCTGCGCGAACTCTACAAGGACGAGGTGCGCCTCCTCGGCCGCGAGCTGGGCCTGCCGCCGGCGCTGCTGGACCGGCATCCGTTCCCGGGCCCCGGCCTCGGCATCCGCCTCTTGTGCCACGACGGGCAGGCCGCCGCGCCGGCGGCGTTCGCCGATCAGACGAGGCTGGACGCGGAATTGGCGAAGGTCGGTCTGCGCGGGCGCATCCTGCCGGTGAAGAGCGTGGGGGTGCAGGGCGACGAGCGCTCCTATCGCCATCCGGCCGTGGTCTGGAGCCCGGACGGAACGCTACCGGACTGGCCGGCGCTGAACGCGCTCGCGAACCGGCTCGTCAACGAACTGGCCGACATCAACCGCGTCGTGATTTCGCTCGCCGATCTGAGCGCCGAGCGGTTCGAACTGCGCGAGACCTTCGTGGCGCGCGCCGGGCTCGACCGCCTGCGGCAGGTGGACGCGATCCTGCACCGCCGCCTTGCGGGCATCCCGGAAATCTGGCAGGCGCCGGTGATTTCGCTGCCGCTCTTCGACGCGGCGGGCAACCAGGCGTTCATGCTGCGGCCGGTCTGCTCGCGGGACGCCATGACCGCCGACGTGTATCCGATCGATTTCGGAATGCTGGCCGAACTGGCGCGCGAAATCCGGGCCGTGCCGGGCGCGGGCGCGCTCTTCTACGACGTCACCACCAAGCCCCCGGGGACTATCGAATGGGAGTGAAGCTCCAGATCGAAAACGCCTGCTGGCTCGGCGACGACGGCTGGTTCCATCGGGGAACGATCCGGATCGCCGCCGGCCGCATCGCGAAGCTGGAAAGCGATTATGCCGCCGACGCGCCTTTCGCCGACGAATTCATCGTGCCGGGGCTGATCGATGCGCACGTGCATTTGCGCGAGCCGGGGCAGGCCTACAAGGAGGGCATCGCCAACGGCACGGCCGCGGCGCTGAAGGGCGGGGTGGCGACGGTGCTCGACATGCCCAACAACCGGTTGCCCATCGCCACCCGCGAGCGGTTCGAAAAAAAGCGCTCTCTCTTCGCGCTCAAATCGCGGATCAACTACGGGTTATTCTGGCAGGCGACGGACAGCGGCGAACCGGCGCCGGAAACCGCCGCCGGCGCGAAAATCTACATGGCGCAGTCGTCGAGCCTGCCCGCGATCGCCGACGCCGACGCATTGGCGCGGATATTCCGCGTCCAGGACCTCGTCGTGGTCCACGCCGAGGACGAGCGGCGATTTTTCCACACCGTGGAAAATAGTTTTCCACAGTGTGGAAAACTCGCGCACCACCTCCGCCGGCCGCGGGCGGCGGTCTTGGCGGCGCTGGCGAACATCGAGATCGCGCTGCGCAAAACGCCGGCGAAGGCGCGGCCGCGGCTGGTGCTTGCGCACTGCTGCACGGTCGAAGAGCTCGCGTGGGTCCGGAAGATGAAGCGCGCGGGCTACGACATGTGGGCCGAGACGTGTCCGCACTATTTCCTGCTGACCGAGGAAGATTATCTCCGCCGCGGCGCCGCGCTGCAGGTGAACCCGCCGCTGCGGAGCGCAGAGGACCGCGCCGCGATCTTCGAAGCCGTGAAGAACGGCGGCATCGATTTCGTTTCGACCGACCACGCGCCGCACGCGCCGGCGGAGAAGGCGGGGAAGAACCCGCCGTCGGGCATCGCGGGCATCGAATGGCTGGGGCCGATCCTGCTCACGCTGGCCAAGCGCGGCGAGCTGTCGTGGAAGCGCTATCTGGAGATTTCCGGCCAGAACGCCGCGCGGTGCTACGGGATCGAAGGGCGCGGCGGTATTCGCGAAGGCGCGTGGGCGGACCTGGCGTTCATTGCGGCCGGGAAGAAAACGGGGCCGGCGCCGGAAAAGGTCGCGACGCGCGCGGCGTTCCGGCCGTACGCGAAATTCGATTTCGCCGTCCGCGTGCGGGCGACGATGGTCAACGGGCAGGTGGCGTGGGCCGATGGCCGCGTCCGCCGAGGCGTACACGGCAGGGAGGTATTCGAATGAAAACCGAGAAAAAGCAATTCATCCAGTTTCTGGTGGCCAGCGGCTGCCTGAAATTCGGCGACTTCCAGCTCAAGTCGGGCGACCGCTCGCCGTTCTTCGTCAATCTGGGCCAGGCGGACAGCGGGGCCAAGCTGGACGCCGTGGGCCGCGCGCTGGCCGACGAGTCGCTGGCGAACTTTCCGCAGGCCGCGCTGCTGTTCGGGCCCGCGTACAAGGGCATCGCGCTGGCGGTGGCCGCGGCGGCGGCGGCGTGGTACCGGCACGGAAAGGATCTCCGGTTCTTCTACGACCGCAAGGAAGCCAAGACGCACGGCGAGCGCGGGCGGTTCATCGGGCATCTGCCGGAGCCCGGCGAGGCGGTGGTGATGGTCGACGACGTGCTCAGCGACGGCGGCACGAAGGTCGAAGCCATCGAAGCGATCCAAGCCGCATTTCAGACGCGGCCGGTCGGGATCGTGGTGGCCGTGGACCGTCGCCGCCGTGCGACGCCGCTGCCCGCCGGCCTGCCGCCCGTGCGGGCCGTCGTCGATCTGTCCGACCTCTGCGACTATTTGGCCGAAACCGGCGACGACGTCCACCATCCGACGCTCCGGCGCTTCTACGAAGGAGAAGAACGATGAAAGAATACCGGATCATTCCCGCGCTGGACACGACCGACCTTGAAGCGGCGCTGCGGCTGGTTTGCCGGACGGCGGGGCGCGCCTCCGTCTACGGCTACAAACTGGGTTTCGCGCTGGGGCTGGGGCACGGGCTGCCCGAAACCGTGCGGCGCATCCGCGAGTGGACCGACAAGCCGCTGATCTACGACCACCAGAAGGCCGCGACCGACATCCCGGACACGGGTGCGCTGTTTGCGGAAGTCCTGCAGGCGGCGGGGATCGACGAGGCGATCCTGTTCCCGCACACGGGGCCGCACGTGCTCGCCGCCTGGACGCATGCGCTGCAGGAGCGGAAAATCAAGCCGATCGTCGGCGCGGCGATGACGCACCCGGCGTATCTGGTGTCCGAAGGCGGGTTCATCGCCGATTCCGCCGCGACGGCGATCTGCCGGCAGGCGGCGGTGCTGGGCGTCTCGGCCTTCGTGGTGCCGCTGACCAAACCAGAGCTGGTCGCGAAACTGGCCGTGGGCGTGCCGTTCACGGCGCAGCAGGAATTCTACTCGCCGGGATTCGGCGCGCAGAAGGGCGATCCGGCGCAGTTCCCGATGCTGGCGCGGCACTACCTGATCATGGGGCGGTCGCTGCTGGCCGCCGCGGATCCGGTTCAGGAACTCGCGCGGGTCGAAAACCAACTGGGCATGGAAGGCTGACGTGAAAAAAGACCTGATTTCGATCGACGATCTGGGGCTGGAGCAGATCCTGGACTACCTCGATCTGGCGGCGCGGGTCGAAGCGCTGCCGGCGGAGAAGAAGGCGGGCCTGCTGCCGGGCAAGATCCTGGCGACGCTGTTCTTCGAGCCCAGCACGCGCACGCGGCTGAGCTTCGAGTCCGCGATGTGCCGGCTGGGCGGGCGCGTCATCGGCTTTTCCGAGGCGGCGAATTCCTCGACGGCCAAAGGCGAGTCTTTTTCCGACACGATCCGGACGGTGGAGCAGTACGCCGATGTCATCGCGGTGCGGCATCCGAAGGAAGGCACGGCGCGGCTGGCGGCCGAGATCGCGGGCATCCCGATCCTCAACGCGGGCGACGGCGCGAACCAACATCCGACGCAAACCCTGCTGGATCTCTACACGCTGCGGAAGTTCTTCGGGCGGGTGGACGGGCTAAAGATCGCGCTGGTGGGCGATCTTAAGTACTCGCGCACGATCCACTCCCTGTGCCGGGCGCTGCTGGCGTTCGACGGCGTGGCGATGACGCTGGTCTCGCCGGAAAGCCTGCGCCTGCCGAACTACCTGACGAAGGCGGCGGCGGGGACGACCGCGACGTTCCGCGCGAGCGACGATCTGCCCGGCGCGATCCGCGGCTGCGACGTGGTCTACATGACGCGCATCCAGAAAGAGCGGTTTCCCGACGTGGTGGACTACGAGAAGGTGAAGGACTGCTATCGCCTCGACGCGCAGATGCTGGCGGACGCGCCGCCGCACCTCAAGGTGCTGCATCCCTTGCCGCGCGTGAACGAGATTTCGCCCGACGTGGACGCCACGCCGCACGCCGGATATTTCGAACAGGCCCGCAACGGCGTGATCATGCGCCAAGCCCTCATCCTCGACCTGCTGGGCGTTCGGCCCGAAAGGAGCGCGACGTGACCCCCCAGAACATCCTGCTGATTCCCAAGATCGAACGCGGGTTCGTGATCGACCACATCGTCGCCGGGCTCGGTATTCCGGTCATGGCACTGATCGGGCGCCGGCCCGAGCTGGGCGACGCGGTGGTGACGCTCGGCCTGAACTACAAGAGCACGCGGATGGGCCGCAAGGACATGATCAAGCTGCAGGCCGACGCCCTGCCGGAACGGCTCCTGCAGATGCTGGCGCTGGTGAGTCCGGGCGTGACCATCAAGCGCATCGCCAACTTCGAAGTCGTCGAGAAGGTGGTGATCCAGGTTCCGGAGCTGTTCGACAACCTGGCGCGGTGCATCAATCCCAACTGCATCACGAACGCGGAGCCGCACGTGGCGACGCGCTTCAAGCGGCTGGAATCCGGCTCGAAGCATTTCAAGTGCGTCCATTGCGAACGCGTCTGCACGCTCGACGAACTCGCGGATCATCTCAAGGCATGAACCCGCTCGCCGTCCAGCTCGCGGGCATTTCCCTCGAATCGCCGCTGGTGCTCGCCTCCGGCGTGCTGGGGACGACGGCGTCGTCGCTGCGGCGCGCGGCCTTGGCGGGCGCGGGGGCGGTCACGACGAAATCGTGCAGCCGGGCGCCGCGCAAGGGGCATCCGGCGCCGTGCATCCTGCCGTGGAAAGCCGGCCTGCTCAATGCCGTAGGATTGTCCAATCCGGGCGTGGACGCCGAAATCGCGGAAATCGCCGAATACAAGCAGACCTGTTTCGCGCCGCTGTTCGTCTCGATCTTCGCGGGCAGCCCGGACGAATTCGGCCAACTGGCCCGGCGCGTCGCGGAAGCGAAGCCCGACCTGATCGAAGCGAACGTGTCGTGCCCGAACGTGCAGTCGGAGTTCGGGACGCCCTTCGCGGCCGATCCGGAGGCCTGCGGGCGGGTGGTGCGCGCCGTGAAGGAAAACGCCGGCGCCATTCCCGTGTCGATCAAGCTCTCGGCGCAATGCGCGTCGCTGGCGCGGATGGCGGTGATTTGCCGGCAAAACGGCGCCGACGCGATCACGGCCATCAACACGGTCGGGCCGGGCATGTGGATCGATACGGGGACGGGCCGGCCGGCGCTGTCCAATCTCGTCGGGGGCGTCTCCGGCGCGGCCATCCTGCCCATCGCGGTGCGGGCGGTCTACGAAATCCGCCGCGCGGTCGATTTGCCGATCATCGGGACGGGCGGCGTGTCGTGCGCCGCCGACGCGCTGCAGCTGATCATGGCCGGGGCGGACGCGGTCGGCCTCGGCAGCGGCATCTACGCGGGCGGCGTCGAGCTGTTCGGCGAAATCAACCGGGGCCTGGCCGATTTCCTGAAGGAGGGCGGGTTCGATTCCCTGGAGCGCGTGCGGGGGCTGGCACACCGGGAGGGGCAGCCATGAGCGGAAAGAATTTGGTTTTACCGAGCCACGAGATGCACTCCCTGCCGATCAAGCAGGTCGTCTTCCACGCCGACGGTTTGAAGAGCTTTCTGTTCGAGCAGACCTTCGACGCCGAGCCGGGGCAATTCGTCATGCTGTGGATTCCGGGTCTCGACGAAAAGCCGTTTTCCGTTTCCGACGTGCGGGACGGGAAAATCGAAATCACAGCCAAAGCCGTCGGACCGTTTTCGCAGGCGCTGATGGAACGCAAGCCGGGCGAGCGGTTGGGGGTGCGCGGACCGTTCGGGCGGGGATTCCGGCCGCGCGGGCGCGGGCTGCTGGTGGGCGGGGGGATGGGCATCGCGCCGCTGCGCTACCTGGTGCATCGCCTCGAGCGCGACCGCGCGTCGTTCCGGGTGGCGCTGGGCGCGCGTACCGCGGCCGAAATGATGTTCGTGGGCGATTTTTCGCGCGTGGGCGCGGAATTCGCGACGGACGACGGGACGCTGGGAAAGCAAAGCCTCGTGACGAGCCTGGCCGCGCGCTTGTGCGCGGAAGAAGCCTTCGACGTGATCTATGGCTGCGGGCCGGAGCCGATGCTGGTGGCGCTCAAAAAGCTGGCGGACGAGCGGAAGCTCGACTGCCAGCTTTCGCTGGAGCGGCACATGAAGTGCGGCATCGGCGTCTGCGGAAGCTGCTGCGTGGACGGCAGCGGCATCTGCATCTGCCGCGAAGGGCCGGTGCTGGACAAGGCGGAACTGGATCGGGTCGCCGACTTCGGCCTGCCGCACCGCGACGCGACGGGAGCGCGGAAACGGCCGGGGACCTGAACCGCCAACTACGAATTGATGGAATGGCCCGAATGGGGGAGGATGGAGCCATGAAGCTGAGGAAGATCATCTCGGGCGGGCAGACGGGGGCGGACCAGGGCGCGCTGAGCGCGTGCGTGCAGGCGGGGTTTCCGTACGGCGGCTGGATCCCGAAAGGGCGGCGCACGGAAAAGGGAAAAGTGCCGACGCGTTACCGGATGCGGCAGCATTGGAGCCGGCACTATCCACCGCGCACGGAAAAGAACGTCGCCGACTCCGACGGCACGGTCATCTTTACCTACGGTCCGCCCGACGGCGGGTCGCTGCTGACGATCGATTTCGCGAAACAGCACGGCAAGCCGTGCCTAAAAGTCGATCTGAACCAATCGCACGACTGGGTCGTGGCGCGGGTGGCGCGCTGGGCAAAGCGTAATCTGCCCGATGGCGCAGTTCTGAACGTGGCCGGCTCGCGGCGCAGCAAGGCGCCGGGCATCCATCGGGCCGTCAAACGCGCGATGCTGGACGCGTTGGCGCGCTTGGGGTGGCCCCCGGCGCGGTAAATCGCGGCTCGGGGGGCGTTCATGCGGCCTTCGCTCGGGCGGGCCCCACCGCCTTGCGCGGTGGGGGAGCAAACTTTGCGTCCCACGGCGCAAGGCCGTGGGGGCGCAAGGACAGCATCCGGGTGTCTGGATTTCAGGGCACGGGGAGCTTCTGCACGGGGATGCAGATGTCCACGAGATGTTTTTGTTCCGGATCTTCCGACGAGTCGTTTTTCTGGAGTTCGTAGGCGAGGCCGGCGGGCGCGTAGCCGCTGTGGGGGATCCATTCGCCGTAGAGATGGCCCCAGGCCGCGCCGAACTGGTCGGACGGAATCGCGAACCGGCCGACCGCATGGGGACCGGCGGGGAGCGTCAGGACCTGGATGCCGTCGGGCGGCACGGCGTCGGTAGGGATCGTGATGCCTAGCCAGAGGCGCTGTTGGTCCGGAGGCGTGGAGGCGGGATCGTCCGGATAGATGCAGGCGATCAGGGTTTTGGCGGGGAAATCCCAGAGTCCGGAGGGCAACGCCCAGTCGAGGAGCTTCTGGAGCAGGACGTCGTAGATGCCGGGATTGTTCTGGAAATTTCCGACTTGTTCGACGTACGCCACGCGGCGGGCGGGGAGGTCCTCCACGGTGACCGGCGCCAGTAGGCCGGGCGGCGGCGCAGCCTGCGCCGCCATCGTTCCCACCATTCCGGCCAGAGCCATCGCGATTCGTTTCGTTTTCATGTTTTCTCCTGTGCGGGGCGCCGCGGCATGCGGACGCCCAGTTGCGGGAATGGTTATGCCGCAAAACGGGAACGAATACTTTTCCCGGCTTGCGCAGTACGTTTCCATCCTTGCGGGCCGGGCCGGGGGTGACGGCGGCGGGCGGACGTGGTAGCGTGGTCCAGATGAATTCGGGCCGATTCGACTGGATTTTGCGCGGCGGGACCGTGGTGGACGGGCTCGGCGGAGAGGGCGTGCGGGCCGACGTCGGGATCGCGGGCGACCGCATCGCGGCGGTGGGAGATCTGGCACAGGCGCAAACGGCGAACGAATTCGATGCGGCGGGCCGGCTGGTTTGTCCGGGCTTCATCGATGTCCACACGCATTCCGACGCGTACCTGCTGATCGAGCCGGGCGCGCCGTCGAAGATCCGGCAAGGGGTCACAACGGAAATCACGGGCAATTGCGGCGCGAGCGCCGCGCCGCGTTGGCCGGGCTACACGATGCCGTCGGACTGGCTGGAGCAAAAATATCCCGGCGATTGGCATTCGGTGGCGGAATACCGCGCCTTGCTGGATGCGCAGAAGCCGGCGGTGAATTCGGCGATGTTGATCGGGCACCGCGCGATCCGCGCGGCGGTCATGGGCATCGAGGCGCGGGCCGCGACGAAGGACGAAATCGCGCGGATGGCGAAATTGTTGGAGCAGGCTTTGGAAGAAGGCGGCGCGGGGCTGAGCACGGGTCTGGTCTACGCGCCGGCGATGTTCGCGCAACCAGAGGAAATCCTGGCGCTGGCCAAGGTGGTGGCCAAGCGCGGCGGCATCTACGCCACGCACATGCGCAGCGAGGG
Organism: uncultured Verrucomicrobiota bacterium; assembly: GCA_964510645.1. Classification (GTDB taxonomy): domain Bacteria; phylum Verrucomicrobiota; class Kiritimatiellia; order CAIQIC01; family Lenti-01; genus Lenti-01. The sequence continues at coordinate 8,610 of CAZECJ010000059.1, forward strand.
CGGGAAGCTATTGGAAGCCATTGAGGAAGCTTTGGACGTCGCGCGCGCCAGCGGCGTGCGCTTGCAGATTTCGCACCTGAAGACGGCGGGCCGGGCGAACTGGGGCAAGCTCGACGCGGCGCTGGAGAAAATCCGCGCGGCGCAGGCAGCGGGCGTCGAAGTGGCCTCGGACCGCTATCCCTATACCGCGTCGTGCACGGATCTGGACGTCATTTTGCCGACGTGGGCGGCGCAGGGCGGTCGCGCGGCGATCTTGGCGCGCCTGCGCGATCTGGCGGAGCGAGCGAAGATCCGCGCGGAGATGGCGGCGGCGCGGGACGAAAAATACTGGGAAAACGTGTGGGTGGGCAGCACGCGCCATCCGGACAACGCGCCGTTCGCGGGCAAACCCATCGCGCTGGCGGCGGAGGCCTGGAAGCTGCATCCGCTGGACGCCGCGCTGCGGTTCATGGAGACGGACGAACTGTTCACCGGCGGCATCTTCTTCGGCATGAGCGAAGACAATATGTGGAAGATCTTCGCTGAGCCGTGGGTGATGATTGGCTCCGACGCGTCGATCCGGGCGCCGTGGGGCCCGCTGAGCCACGACCATCCGCATCCGCGCGCCTACGGCACGTTTGGACGGTTCCTGCGCGCGGCGCTGGACGGAAAGACGGTGGGCGTGGGCGAAGCGGTGCGGAAAATGACGAGCCTGCCGGCCGAGCATTTCCGCCTGAAAGACCGCGGCGTGCTGCGCGCGGGGGCCTTCGCGGACGTCGTGGCGCTCGATCCGAAGACGTTCCGCGATTTGGCGACCTACGAAAAGCCGCACCAGTTCTGCGCCGGAATTTCGGCGGTCTGGGTGAACGGCACGGCGACGCTCCGCGACGGCAAGGAAACCGGCGCGCGCGGCGGGCGGTATTTGGGCTGAGGCCATGGGCGAGTCCGCGGAACAGGCGAAATTCACCGTGCCGCCACCGGGGCCGGCGGACCGGGCGTTTTTAAAGCAAGCGCTGGCACCTGGTTGTCAGGGGGCGGTGCAGGAAGTCGAGGACGCGGCGCGGGCGTGGCTGGCGCTGGCGGCGTCGCGCGCGGCGCCGGGACCGCTGGTGGTCGTGGCGGAAAGCTCGCTGGCGCTGGAATTGCTGGCGCAGGATTTGCAAGCGCTGGGCGCAGGGGAGTCCGTCGCGAAATTGCCGGCGCTGAACGTGGAGGCGTCGCGGCTGGCGTCGGGTCAGCCCGCGCCCGACGTGAGCGGCGAACGGCTGAAAACCTTGCAGCGTTGCCTGGCGTGGAAGGGGCGGGGCATCGTGGCGACCTGCGTGCAGGCGCTGCTGGAATCGGTGGCGGCGCCGGACCGGATGCGGCAGGGCAGCGAACGCGTGGCGGTCGGCCAGGAGTACGATCTGGATGCGCTGTGCGAACGGCTGGCCGCGGCGGGCTATGAATTCGAAGTGGAAGTGCTCGCGAAGGGGCAGACCTCGCGCCGCGGCGGCTTGCTGGATGTGTGGCCGCTGACGGAAGACTGGCCGGCGCGGCTGGAGTTCTTCGGCGATGCCTTGGAGAGTATCCGGCGCTTCGATCCGGCCGAGCAGCGGTCGCGGGAGGCGATCAAGGAGCTGTCCATTCCGCCGGCGTCGGACGAGGCGCCGGAAGGGGCGGCGGTCGCGCCGACGGAATACTTCCCGGCGGACGCGTCGTTCCTGTGGCTCGATCCGGACGCGATTTTGCACCACTACGCGATGAGCGCGGAGCTGGCGGGCCGCGGCGGGGCGGAGAGCACCCCCGAGCGCGATTTCGCGAACTGGCGGCTGGGGCTTGCGCAGAAGTTCGCGGGCGGGGGCCAGCTCGACGCGGGCGGCCGCGACGGAGCGCGGGACCTGGGCGCGCGGCCGTGCGAAGGCCTCGCGGCGCTGTCGGCGCGGGCGGTGCCGCCGGACGCGCTCGAGCGCGAGCGCCGAAAATGGCACGCCGAACTCGTCGCGCGCGCGGCGGACGGCTGGAAGATCGAGCTGTTCTTCCACACGGAGGCGGGCGCCAAGCGATTCGCGGCGGCGTACGGGTTGCCGGCGGGATTCGCGACGCGGCTGGGCGCGCTGAGCGGCGGCTTCGAGCTGGCGGGCGCGAAATGGATGGCCGTGGCCGAGGCGGATTTCTACGGCACGCGGCGCGCGCTGCCGGCGCGCCGCAAGACGGCGGGCGGCTCGGCGGCGCGCGACGCCACGGGCGAGCGCCTGACCGACTGGACCGATCTGCGCCCCGGCGAGCTGGTGGTGCACGTCGACCACGGCATCGGAAAATATCTGGGCCTCTACGAAATCGTATTCGACGGGCAGTTGCAGGAAGCGCTGGCGGTGGAGTACGCCGAGAACGCGCGCCTGTACGTGCCGACGAGCCAGACGCATCTCCTGAGCCGCTACATCGGCGTGGGGCGCGCCAAGCCGCAGTTGCATGCCATCGGCGGCAAGCGCTGGCTGAAGGAGAAGATCGCGGCTGAGCGGGCGGCGAGCGACCTGGCGGCGCAGATGCTGGAGACGCAGGCGCGCCGCGCCGCGCTCGACGGGCATGCCTTCGCGAAGGATAACCCGTGGCAATTCGATTTCGAACAGGCCTTCCCGTACGCCGAGACCGACGACCAGTTGCGGTCTATCGCCGACGTGAAGCGCGACATGGAATCCAAGCGGCCGATGGACCGGCTGATCTGCGGCGACGTGGGCTACGGTAAGACCGAAGTCGCGATGCGGGCGGCGTTCAAGGCGGTGATGGACGGCAAGCAGGTGGCGGTGCTGGTGCCGACGACCGTTTTGGCGCAGCAGCACTACGAGACTTTCCTGGAGCGCATGGGGAGGTTTCCGGTTGCGGTCGAGATGGTGAGCCGGTTCCGGACGAAATCCGAGCAGGCAGCGGCGCTGGCACGCGCGGCGCAAAAGAAGGTGGACGTGCTGATCGGCACGCATCGCCTGCTGCAGCGCGACGTCAAATTCGCCGACCTCGGGCTGGTGGTCATCGACGAAGAACAGCGCTTCGGAGTGGCGGCGAAGGAACACCTCAAGCGGATGCGCGAGATGGTGGACGTGCTGACGCTCTCGGCCACGCCGATTCCGCGGACGCTGTACCTGAGCCTGACGGGCGCGCGCGACATGAGCCTGATCCAGACGCCCCCGCGCGAGCGGCTGGCGATCGAGACCTACATCGCGCAGGACAGCGACGAGCTGGTGAAGGAAGCGGTACTGCGGGAAGTGAACCGCGGCGGGCAGGTGTTCGTGCTGCACAACCGCATCCAGACCATCCAGTGGATGCGCGAGCGCCTTGAGCGCCTGCTGCCGGGGATCCGCGTGGGCGTGGGCCACGGGCGGATGACGGAAAAGACGCTGGCGGACGTGATGCATCGGTTCGTGCGCGGGGACTACGACGTGCTGCTGTGCACGACGATCATCGAGAGCGGCGTGGACATCCCGAACGTGAACACGATCCTGATCGACCGGGCGGACCGGTTCGGGATGGCGGATCTGTACCAGCTGCGCGGGCGGGTGGGGCGGAGCAAGAACCAGGCCTATGCCTACCTGCTGTTGCCGCGCCACGGGGCGCTCTTCAACACGGCGCGGCGGCGCATCAGCGCGATCAAGCGGCATACGAGCCTGGGCGCGGGCTTCAAACTGGCGCTGCGCGACCTGGAAATCCGCGGCGCGGGGAACGTGCTGGGGGCGGCGCAGAGCGGGCACATCGCGGCGGTCGGGTTCGATCTGTACTGCCAGTTGCTGAACCGCACGGTGGCGCGGCTGAAAGGCGAGGCCGAGCGGCCGATCATCGAGGTGGCGGTGCATCTGGATTTCCTGGACCTGACGCCCGATCCGGAGCGCGAGGAAAACGCGGCGGTGATACCGCGCGCGTACGTCGAGGACGAGAGCCAGCGGATCGGCATGTATCGCAAGATCGCGGGGGGTTCGTTCGAGAGCGAAGTGGACGCGCTGGCGGCGGAATTCCGCGACCGGTTCGGGCCGTTGCCGGCGGCGACGAAGCGGCTCTTGGCGATCGCGCGGCTGCGGATCCTGGCGGCGGGGCTGGGGCTGAAGAGCGTGGCGACGGACGGCGACCGGCTGCTGCTGGGCAAGGGCCGCGACGAATTTTTCATGGTGAACGGCAAGCACGTCCGCCTGCACAAACACGGCGCGGACGAGCGCTTGGCCGAAATCGAAAAGCGCCTGCGGCAGATGGGAAGCGGGCAACGGGAAAAGCCGGTTCAGCACGATAACGGGAAACGCAGGAACAAGAATTTAAATTCAATATCCAATATCCAACACCCAATATCCAATGATGAAGGGTAAGGAACAAGGAGTCTTGAGATGGTGAGTCCCTGGATCGCGGGTGCGCTGGGTTGGGCGTTTTTCGGGCCGTTGGGTGGGCTGTTCGGCTATGCGGCGGGATCGTTGTTCAATGCGGCGCAGCGCGGTGGCGCGGTGGGCGGCGGCGAGCCGCAGGCCGGGCCCGAAGCGGCGCGCAACGGGTTCATCGCGAGCTTGCTGGCGCTGACGGCGGCGATGATGAAGGCCGACGGCCGCGCGACGAAATCCGAGCTCGACGTGGTGAAGGCGTTTTTCGCGCAGCAGTTCGGGAGCCAGATCGCGCAGGATGCGCTGCGGATGCTGCGGGACCTGCTGGACCGGGACATTCCGCTGGGGCCGATCTGCGCGCAGATCCAGCGGAATATGAACTATTCACAGCGGATGGCGCTGTTGCATTTCCTGTTCAGCATTGCGCACGCGGACGGCGAGCTGCATCCGGCGGAGGACCGCCTGCTGGCGCGCCTGGCCTCCGATCTGGGGATCGCGGCGGCGGACGCCCGTTCCATCGCGGCGATGTTCGCGTCGAAGGCCGATCCGGGGGCCGACTATCGCGTGCTGGAGGTTTCGCCGAGCGCGTCGGACGACGAGGTGCGTCGGGCCTACCGGCGGATGTCGATGAAGCACCATCCCGACAAGGTGGCGCATCTCGGGGCCGAGTTCCAGAAAGCGGCGACGGAAAAGTTCCAGCGCGTGAACGCGGCTTACGCGGAGATCAAGAAGGCGCGCGGGATGGCCTGAGCCGTTCGCGCGCGGGCGGTTTTCCACAGCATGGGAAAACCGGGCAGAATTTTCCACACTGTGGAAAAGTTTTCCATAGCGTGGAAAATTACGAGCCGCGATTCCCCGCAGGGGGGCGGGGGGGGAGGTCAGTAGTGGGCTTTGCCGGGGATGACGCCGCGGATGCCGCCGCGGGGGGCCGGGTGGTCGCCGGGGCGGCGGGGGATGAGGTGGAGGTGGCAATGGAAGACGGATTGGCCGGCGGTTTCGCCGTCGTTGGCGCCGAAGTTGAAGCCGGCGATGGAGGGGTCGGCGGCCTGGAGATCGGCGGCCAGATTTTTCGCGAGGCGATGGGCGGCGGCCCATTCGTCGGGGGCGAGGTCGCGGAACGAGGCGACGTGGCGGCGGGGGATGATGAGGGTGTGGCCGGCGCTGACAGGGAAGCCGTCGCGGAAGGCGATGCAGGGGCCGTCTTCGGCGATCACGCGGTCGGCGGCCAGATTGCAGAAGGGACAGGGCGGATTCATGGGCGGGAGGATAAAACCGGGCATTCCGCAGGGCAAGCGTATTGACAGGGGGGAGTGAAACTCGGTATACACGCGGAACACTTTGGGTGGCGAGATAGCTCAGCTGGTAGAGCAACGGACTGAAAATCCGTGTGTCATCGGTTCGATCCCGATTCTCGCCACCACTTTTTTTGCCGTAGGACCGGGGGCGGACCGTCCACCGTTTGCCAAATAGAATTCCTTGCCGAATCCGGCTCCGACTCGCTAGACTTCCATCGTTCCAGTCGTGTGGCCGAAAGCATGGAAGAGAGGGAAGCTGAAATGAGCGGTCGTGGCCATGGGATCGTTGATCCCGGTTTTTCCGCCGCTCCATTTCCTTTTTGAGGGGAGTTCCCATGATCGCCATCCATTTCGAATGTCCCGCCTGCGGCAAGCATCTGGAGGTCGACGAGCAGGGGGCGGGGATGATGATCCGTTGCACGGATTGTTCCGCCGCCCTGAAGGTTCCCCAGCGCACGGCGAAATCCACCTGCCCGCATTGCCACGTTGCCGTACTGGTCGCCGACAATTTGTGGGGGCAATCCATCGAATGTTCGACCTGCCGCCAGCCGTTTCTCGTGCGGAATCCGAACGACGCCGCGCCGCGCGGGCTGTGCATCCACTTCAAGTGCCCGGCCTGCGGCAAGCATCTGGAGGTCGACGAACAGGGGGCGGGGATGATCGTTCCATGCACGGACTGTTCCGCGCCCCTGAAGGTCCCCCAGCGCACGGCGAGGTTCGTCTGCCCGCATTGCAACATCGCCGTTCTGGTCGCCGAAAACCTGTGGGGCCAGGCCATCGAATGCTCGACGTGTTTCCAGCCGATCTACGTCCAAGATCCCCACGCCCCCATCCAGCACACGTGCCCGTATTGCTATGTCGTCGTCCTCGTCGACCAGCACTTGAAAGGGCAGTTCATCGAGTGTCCCACGTGCCACAAGCCATTCCATGTCCCGAATCCAGATCTGGACGTTGAACAACAAGGGGCTCCGCCCGAGGCCTTGTTCTAGCCGCTGCCCGCACGGGTCCGGCTCTGGCGGGCCCGGGCCTCACCGGGGTTGGAAGATCAGCAAATCCTGGCTGTCGGCAGAGAGGACGAGTTGGGAGTCGGCGATGCGCCAGCGGCGGGCTTGGGCGAGAAGCCCGAGATAGAGGCTTTCGGCGCGCATCGCGTTGGGTTCGCCGGCCATTTCGGTCATGGCCACCGGGCCGACGGAGAACGAACCGTCGGCGGAGGCGGAGCAGTCGCCACCGTAGGAATTGACGGCGGAACGGCCACCGATCCGTCCATCGGCGAAATCGGCGGTGATCTCGAAGTCGGCGGGATCGAGGGAACTGACGGACCAAGCGGCGAGCTTCCAGGGGGAGCCTTCAAGCGCGGACGGGGAGGCGTCGGACGAGTGGTCGTCGCAGCCGAGGGAAAACCAGCAGCAGCAAAGGACGATTCCGGCGAGGATCCAAGGCTTCATGGGACGGATTCCTTTCTCGATGGAGGGAAGCATAGCGGTTGGGCGGGCGGATTTCCTCAACAATCGCGGAAAATCCTTTGCGGGATGATGACATGGGGCTAGTATCCGACAATATTGTCTGACGGGCAGGAGACGGAAATCCATGAATCGAATCATCGCCAAGGAGCAGCTCTCGCAGGACGTGTATCGGATGCGGGTGGCAGCACCCCTGATCGCGGAAGAGCGCCAGCCGGGGCAATTCATCATTTTGCAACTGGATACGGAGTTCGGGGAACGGATTCCGCTGACGATCGCGGACGCGGACGCAGGGGAGGGGAGCATCACGCTGATTTTCCAGGCGGTGGGGAAGAGCACGAAGCTACTGGCGCAGATGGCGGTAGGCGAGAAGATCGCAAACCTGGTAGGGCCGCTGGGGCGGCCGACGCACATCGAGAAGTTCGGGACGGTGGTGTGCGTGGGCGGTGGCATCGGGACCGCGCCGCTGTATCCGATCGCGCAGGGGATGAAGCAGGCGGGCAACCGGCTGATCGTGATCATCGGGGCGCGGACGAAGGATCTGGTGATTTTAGAGCAAGAAATGCGGGCGATCGCGGACGAGGTGATCATCTGCACGGACGACGGGTCGTACGGGCGGAAGGGCCTCGTGACCGAGCCGCTGAAAGAGCTCTGCGAACAATCGCCCAAGCCGGATCTCGCGGTGGCGATCGGCCCGCCGGTCATGATGAAGTTCTGCGCGCGGACGACGAAACCGTACGCGGTGCCGACGGTGGTGAGCCTCAACACGATCATGATCGACGGCACGGGGATGTGCGGGGGCTGCCGCGTGACGGTGGGGGGGCAGACGAAGTTCGTGTGCGTGGACGGGCCGGAGTTCGACGGGCATCTGGTGGAGTTCGACCAGATGATCCAGCGGCTGGGTTCGTACCGGGAGCAGGAGAAGATCGCGGCGGCGGGCTGCAACCTGCACGCCGAGGCCGTTCAAAAAGGATTGCAGGAATGAGCTTCCACACCCCCGAATCGCTGCAAGAAGCCGCGCGCCAGGAATGGGCGCGCATCCAGGCGCTGCCGCAGCCGTTGAAGCCGCGGGATCGGCTGGCGATCCCGACGCAGGAGATGCCGACGCAGGAGCCGCTGGCCCGCGCGCGGAACATGCAGGAAGTGGCGACGGGCTACTTCGAGGAGCAGGCGCGGGTGGAGGCGGCGCGCTGCCTCCAGTGCAAGAACGCGCCGTGCGTGGCGGGCTGTCCGGTGCGGATCCAGATCCCGCGGTTCATCGCGGCGATCGCGGAAGGCGACATGGCCAAGGCGATTTCGGTCATCAAGGAAACGAGCCTGCTGCCGGCGGTGTGCGGGCGGGTATGCCCGCAGGAGACGCAGTGCCAGGAGCCGTGCACGGTGGGCAAGAGCCTGAAATCCG
>CAZECJ010000060.1:0-16534 GCA_964510645.1 uncultured Verrucomicrobiota bacterium
GCACAGTGAAGCACTTGCTTTTTCAAGGCTTATTCAAACGCAAAATCCGGGTTTACTGCGATTCCTTCCGCCAGGTTGAACCGTCGGGGGGGTGTAGCGCAGGCCTCGCACGGCATCCGCGCGGCGCGGCAAGACGCACCCGCCGCGCGACTGAATTTACCGATGTCCGGAGATCCGGCGGTTTCCACATGCCGAGCGCCGGCACCGGGAAAGCCGGAATCGCGCTAGGGTTTTTCGGCGGGGAGTTCCTGCACCTGGTCGGGCACGAGAACGGGGGCGGCGGCGCCCTGGATCCAGTACTGGCGGCCCTTGAGAGCCACGCGCTTGTCCTGCAGGCTGCGGAATTTGGAGGCCTCGCCGTAAACGTGGCAGAGGATCTGCCAGCGGTTGTCCTGCCAGCGCACCACGCGGTAACGGGTGGGCGCTTCGTTGATCAGCGGCGCGGCGCGCAGCTCGCCCTCGACTTCCGTCAGCCGGCCTTGGCCTTCCAGCGGTATGAGCTTGAGGTCGGCGGGAGCCGGCACGGGGATTTCGCGCAAGGCGACGTCTTTTTCCGGCACGGATGGGGCCACAATGGGCGTGGGCAGGTCGGCGGGCGGCATCGCCGGGACTTCGGGAGCCTCGGCCTCTGGATCCTTGGCCTTGGATTTGCGCTTCTTGGCGGCCTTATCGGCCTTTTTCGGCTCGTCCGAGCCCGTCGGCGCCGGCGATTCGGCGACGTTGGCCGTTGATTCCGCCGGTTCGGCGGCCGCAACCGCCGGGGCGTCGCCGGAAAGGATTTCGACGTATTCGCGGCTGATCCAGAGGCGGGCGGAAGCAGGCGGAGCGATCTTGAGCCACTCGGCCACTTCTTCGCCGCGCGGCTCGACGACGTCGCCCAGCGCGAGGGTGCATACGACGTTGTAGTTGATGCCCGGGCCGGCGCGGACGTTGACGCGGTTGGCGCCGATGGTGTTGGCGGGCATCTGGACGAAGGACTTGGTGACCCACAGGTCCGCCGCGGCGGGCGCGGCGACTTCGACCCATTCCTCGCCGATCTCGAACGCGGAAAGACGTTCGTCGTAGCGGGCCTGGGCGACGACTTCGGACGTCAGCAGCGCCTTGGCGCGCAAGTTGACGTTGTCGGCCGTGACGCGCACGGGAGTCTGGGCGGAGAGCATCGTGGAGGCGGCCGCAAGAAGCGCCGCGCCGAACCGAATGACCTTGGTCGTATTCATGGGGGGAGAGAATACGGGGCGGCGGCGAAATCGGCAATTCTGAATTATTGATTGTTCGCTCCGGTTGGGGTAAAGAAGACCCATCATGTCTACACAACCGAAACACAGGGGTCTGGGCCGGGGGCTGGATGCGCTGATCAAGGGGGGCGCGACCCGCCCCGGCACGCAACCGCCGAAGGAAGCTGCCAAGTCGGCGGCGGCCGCGCAACCCGCCAAGCCGGCGGCCGCGGCGGACAAGCACGCGGTCCACCTGATCCCCGTCCACAAGATCCAGAAGGGGCCCTGGCAGCCCCGGCGCCATTTTGCGGAAGACGCGCTGAAAGAGCTGGCGGATTCCATCCGGCAGAAAGGCGTGCTGGAGCCGGTCTGGCTGCGGCAGGCGGGGGAGATCTTCCACCTGATCGCCGGCGAGCGGCGCTTCCGCGCGGCGCAACTGGCCGGCCTGCCGGAAATTCCGGCGCTGCTGCATGAAGTCGGCGATCTCGAAGCGCGGGAAATGTCGCTGATCGAGAACCTGCAGCGGGCTGATCTCGACCTGATCGAGGAGGCGGAAGGCTACCGCGACCTGATGCGGGAGGCGGGCCTGACGCAGGAAGACGTCTCGAAGCGGATCGGCAAGGCGCGCGCGACGGTGGCGAACGCCTTGCGCCTGCTGGATTTGTCGGAGGCCGTCAAGCGGGCGCTGTCCGAGGGCGCGCTGTCCGCCGGCCACGCGAAGGTCTTGCTGGGCGCGGAGCCCAAGGACCGCGATTTGCTGGCGGCGCGCGCGGTGGCGCAGGGTCTTTCCGTCCGCGCGCTGGAAAAGCTGGTGGCGGGCCTCGGCAAGACCCGGAGCGAGAAGAAAAAGGACGAGCTCAAGAAAGGCGGCGTCCCGCTCGACGAAAAGAGCGCCAAGCAGCTGAAGTTCCTTGCCGACCGCATGCAGCAGGAACTGGGCACGAAGGTGGTGCTGACGCCGTCGCGCCTGCTGGCGGACGGCAAGCGCGAAATGGGCCGCATCGTGATCGAATTTTTCGACAACGAAGACCTGTCGCGCCTGCTGGAGACGCTGAACCTCGGCGATTTGGCCTGAGGAGGCCGCGCGCGATGGCCGCGTGGTACGACGAGCGTCGGGAGGCTCTGGCGCGCTCCTACGACCGCAGCCAGGCCCTGCTGTTCCTGCTGCGGTTCGCGCTGCTTTTCGCGCTGGCGGCGATTTTCTGGACCTCGGGGCTCTCGCGGTCCTTGGCGGTCGGGCTGCGGGGGTGGTTTCCGTTTCCGTTCGCGTGGCCGCTGGTCTGCGCATGCTACACGGCGCTGGCCGTTTTCGGCTACGAAGCCGTGCTGTTTCCCCTGTCGGTGCTGGCCGACTTCACGCTGGAGCGCGCCTATGGCCGGCTCGACGCGGAGTTCGGCGCCTGGCTGCGGGGCTACGTGAAGACCCTGCTGCTGGAAGTTGGACTCATGGCGGGGGCGTTCACGGGGCTGTACGTGCTGATGCGCCTCTATCCGACCTGGGGCTGGCTGGCGGCCACGGGCGCCTACGCGCTGCTGGTGCCCGGCCTCGGCGAGTGGGGGCCCTCGTGGCTCTTGCCGCGCGTGCGGCCGCCCGTGCCGGCCGCCGACGAAGAACTCGAACAGGAGCTGCGCCGAGTGGGCCGCGCGGCCGGCGTACAGATCGAAGGCGCCGCGTGGTGGGATTTCGAGCACCAGGAAGAACTCGAGGAAGTCCGCTTGACGGGCCTGGGACGCCGCCGCCGCGCGGTTTTTTCGGCGCAGGCGTGGCGGACCCTCGGCCGCCGGGAACAGGTGTTTCTGGCCGCGCGCCACTTGGCCTGGCACCGGAACGGCGCGGCGATCGGCCTGCAGGGGCTGCAGATCGCGCTGGCCGGCGGCACGTTCTGGGGCGCCGCCCGGATCGCCGACGGCGCGGCGCGCGCGCGCGGCCTGCCGGGCATCGTCGCGCCGGAGGCGTTTCCGTTCTGGGTGGTGGCGCTGTTCGCGCTGGCGGCTTTGGCGGGCGTGGCCGCCCATGCGGTGACGCGCCGCGTGGAAATGCGCGCCGACCGTTTCGCCCTGCGCCACGCGGGCGGCGCGGACGTGCTGCTGTCTTGCCTCCGGCACCGGTTCGAGCGCGAGCCGTTCGCGGTGGATGCGCCGGGCTGGCAGGTGGCGTTGCTGCGGAAAATGCCGACGCCGGCCAAGCGCCTGGCGCAGGCGCAGGCGTTGGAACGGGCGCAGGCAACGGAGCGTCCCTGATCCCGCGCAAATTGCGCTTGGCGATGCCCGCGCGCGACTGCTAGATTGCCTCGGCATGGAGAGCGCGTTGCGGAAGGAAATCGGCATGAAGAACAAGGGATGGATAGGGGTGGTGTCGGCGATCCTGGTCTGGACGGCCGCCGCGGCCCAAGCCCAGCAACCGGTGGTCGCGTCGAAACCGACGGCGGTCGCCCCTTCCCGGCCGGCGACGGCTTCGTCGAAGCCCGCCGCGCCGGCCCCAACGCCGGTCCCGGCTGCCGTCACCAAGCCTGTCGCGTTCGCCGTGCCGACCGTGCCGACGCTGGACGGCCTGCTCGACATCCAGGCCGACAATCTGTCCTACGACGCCGCCCGCCGCCTGGTGATCGCCAAGGGCAACGTGAAGGTGTCGCGCGGCACGGATTCCGTGGCGGCCGACTACGCCGAGGTGGATACCGCCGCCGAGCAGGTCGCCGCCCGCGGCAACATCCAGATCGAGTACCAGGGGAACGTCTGGAAAGGGCAAGAGGCCACCTACAATTTCAAGACGGGCCAGGGCGACTTCGGCGCCTTCGAGGCCTATGCGCCGCCGTACCATTTGACCGCCCGCGATTCGCGCCGCCTCTCTCTCAACCTAATGGAACTCGAGGGCATCCTGCTGACGACCTGCGAGCTGGACGATCCCGAGTATTCGGTCCGCGCCAGTTCCGCCACGCTGGAGGACAACCGCTACATCCGCGCGAAGAACGTCCGCTTCCAGCTCGGGCCCATCCCCTTCTTCTGGGTCCCGTACCTCAAGGCCGACGTCGAGGAACTGGCCAACTTCGAATTCACTCCCGGCGCCAGCTCCGACATGGGCGTGTTCCTGCTGACGGCCTACAACTTTCCCCTCAACGACGTCTTCAAGACCCATACGCATTTCGACGTGCGCGAAAAGCGCGGTATCGGCGTGGGCGAAGACCTCATATGGAAGGATCCCGACGGGAAGGATTTTTCCGGCCTGCTGCGCCTCTACTACGCCTCCGACCAGGAACCCTGGCACGACGAAACGCAGCGCCTGGAACGCGAAGAGCTCATCGACGCCGACCGCTACTGGCTCCGCCTGGAAGACGTCCACAATGTGACCGACCGCGACTATCTCATCACCGAGCTGAACTACGTGAGCGATCCCTGGATCCTGAGCGACTTCTTCGACGACGAATACCAGAAGAACGTGCAGCCCGAAAACCGCGTCACGCTGTCGCACCGCGGCGACGCCTATACCGCCGGCGTCCTGATGAACATGCGGCTGAACGATTTCTACGGCAACGTGGACCGCCTGCCCGAAGTGTTCTTCGACGTCAACCGGCAGCAGATCCTGGGCACGCCGTTCTTCTATGAAAGCGAAAACGCCTTCGGCTACCTCGGCAAAGTCTATCCCGAGGGCGCCGAAGAGGAGCGCTACAACGCGTTCCGCTTCGACACGAAGCACGTGGTCTACTGGCCCACGCGCCACTTCGGCTTCCTCAGCCTGATCCCCCGCGCCGGCTACCGCGGCACCTACTATTCCAAGACGCGCGAGGGCTATTCCGTCACCAACGTCGTGGCCGTCACCAACGCGCTGGGCGAAACCGTCGGCACCAGCAACGAAGTCACGCAGCTCTTCGCCGAGACCGACGCGGTCTGGCGCAACCTGCCCGAACTCGGCGCGGAAACCTCTTTCAAGGCCTTCGGCGAACTCTACGACGGCCCCACCGGCATCGAAGAGGACGAAGACCTGCGCCACATCGCCGAGCCCTACGCCGACTACACGCTGCGCTTCGAACCCAACGTCCTGCCCGAGGATCTCTGGCAATTCGATTCCATCGACAAGCTCGACGAGCGCAACGACGTCCGGCTCGGCATGCGCAACTACCTCCAAACCAAGCGCCGCGACGCCACCCACAACCTCGCCTACGCCGACGTGTTTTCCACGCTGCTCCTGGATCCGGACGAAACCGAAGAGACGTTCGGCGAGCTCGGCTTCAAGACGGAATTGCGCCCCTGGTCCTGGCTGTCGTGGGACTTCGACGGCATCTACGACGCGCAGACGAACGCGCTGAGCACGTTCAACACGCAGGTGGAAATCAAGCAGGCGGACGTGTTCACCTTCGGCCTGGACTACCGCTACAAGCTCGACGCCAGCGAAGCCGTCGCCGGCGACGTCGTGGTGTTCCCCGAGGCGCGCTGGTCCGCCCGCGTCTATGCCCGCATGGATCTCGAGAACTCCAACCTCGAAGAGCATTCCTACTACGTCATCCACCGCACGCGCTGCCTCGGCATCGGCCTCGGCGTGCGCATCCGGCCGGAAGAAGCCGCCGACGGCGACGACAACTATACCGTCTGGTTCCGGATCTGGCCGCTGGCCATCCCGGGCTTCTCCAGTTCCCTCGGCGGATAAGCATGGATCGGGGACAACTCCATTTGGTCACCGGCGGCGCCGGTTTCATCGGCTCCAACCTCGTCCGGCGCTTGGCCGGGCAGGGCGCGCGCGTCCGCGTGTTCGACGATCTGTCGTCCGGGCACCTCGAAAACCTCGCCGGGCTGGAGCACTCCGTCGAGTTCGTGCGCGGCGACCTGCGCGACGCCGCCGCGGTGCGCGACGCGCTGCGCGGCGTGGCCCACGTGTTCCACCTCGGCGCGCTCGCCTCCGTGCAGGCCTCGGTGGACGATCCCGCCGTCACCCACGCCATCAACGTCACCGGCACGCTCAACGTCCTGCTCGCCGCGCGCGACGCCGGCGCGGAGCGCGTGGTCTTTTCTTCCTCCGCCTCCATCTACGGCGATGCCCCGGAAATGCCCAAGCGCGAGGACATGCTCCCCGCGCCGTTGACCGGCTATGCGCTTTCCAAGCTCGCCGGCGAGCACTACGGACGCATCTTCCACGGCCTCTACGGGCTGAAATTCTTCGCCCTGCGCTATTTCAACGTCTTCGGCCCGCGCCAGGATCCCGCCTCGCACTACGCCGCCGTCATTCCCCTGTTCATGCGCGCCTACGCCGCCGGCCGCCAGCCCACCATCTACGGCGACGGCGGCCAGACCCGCGACTTCACGTTCGTCGAGGACGTCGTCTCCGCGAATCTCCGCTGCCTGTCCGCGCCGGCGAGCGCCGCCGGCGGCGTCTACAACGTCGCCTACGGCGACCGCGTCTCCGTCAACGACCTCGCCCGGCAAATCGCCGCTCTCGCCGGCCAGCCCTTCGCGCCCACCTACGCCCCCGCGCGCCCCGGCGACGTCCGCGAATCGCAGGCCGATTCCGCGCTCGCCCGCCGCGTGCTCGGCTGGGAGCCCGCGCACGCCTTCGCCGACGGCCTCCGCGCCACCTACGCCTGGTTCAACCCGCGCTGAGCGGATCTTTCCCCCGGGAACGCCAAGCGTCCGCTTGGCTTCGGCGCAGTCTAGATTCAAGCGGTCAGAAGAGGGCGGCAGGATGCCGCCCGTCCCCTGGATGGAAACGGACCGGCGGCTTCCAGCCGCCGTCCATGAGGCCGACGTTGCATCCCGGCCGCGCGCCGCGGTATCCTGCCGTCATGAATGCGGAATATGGCGTGGCGATGACGACGTGTCCGGATCCGGAGATCGGGCAGAAACTCGCGGACGGCCTGCTTGAAAAACGCCTGGCCGCCTGCGTGCAGACGCTGCCGATCCACAGCGCCTATCACTGGAAAGGCGCGATCCAGCGCGAGCCGGAAATCCTGTTGCTGATCAAGACGAAGGCCGCGCTCTATCCCGAAGTCGAAGCGTACCTCCGCGCAAACCATCCCTACGAAACGCCGGAAATCGTCTGGTTGCCCATCGCCGCCGGCTTCGCGGGCTACCTGGCCTGGATCGACGCCGAGACGAAATGAGGCCCGTTCCCGGCGCGCGGCCGCTCCCCATATGCTCCCATGCGGGGAATCGCGGCTCATGCCCAAAACGGCAACGATGCGCAGGGGCGGAAAGAACGGGGGGGAAGGGGCGAGGAGGAAGATCAGAAGGCTACAAGGCAAGGCCCCATATTCATTTCATGGATGCTCCCCTGAAAACGGATGCGGTTTAGCCGGTCTAGCCCAGCTCCTGCAAGGTAATGTCAATCCAGTGGATCAGGCGGGTGCGACCTTCCTCATCCATGCTCAGAGATGCCGTTCTATTTCTCAGAATGGCGCCCTGAATCAACCCCTCCCGAAGAAGAATTCGAACAAAGTCGCGGTCTTTTTCTCTGAAGGCGGCAAGTTTGCTCGCCGCAAGATCGTGCGCCTCGATACACCATCCCGTCTTGCCTTTGGTTCCGATCGCGTCTGATACCGGGATCACTCTGGACTGCCAGTCGGGGGGCAGCATCGCGGCGGCCACGGAAATTCCATGCACGTAAAAACCAAAGGCCTGGTTGAATGGGGAGAGTTCACCCAATGCGCCATCGACTTCATCCACTTTTTCGGGATGGTTCTTGGGTTGGATGTCCACTTCAATGGAGGCGCAAACGCTCTTGGGCGCGTCGGGATGTTCTCCCAGGATGGCTTGGGAGCCGAAGACCCACACTTCGGTATCGCCGGATACGTCGCAAGCGGCCCGGATCGCATGTTCGAGCTGGTCGCGCGTCATCGGTCCTTTCCCGGTTGCGCCTTCTGCAAACGCAGCTTCTCGTCCCGACTGAGAACGGCCAGGAAGGGGTTGCTTTGTCGCAGCCGGCCCGCGCGCGGCGTGGATGACACCATGAAGCGCAACAATCGCCGGCGGGGGTACGACTCCAGGATCTTCCGCCATTCGCTCAAATCGCGCTCGGCGGTGCCCTGATCCCGCTTGAGCAACAGATCCAGATGGGTGCGGGCGCGATGAATCAAAGAGGGATCCTCTTCAATCAGCGAGACGAGCGACCTCGACCAATCGAGGGAACGCTGATCAAGGTCGCGATGAGACTCCGGCCGCCATCCGGATGGATCCACCGGGGGCGGTACCGGCGGGGTGCCCGCCAGCAACGTGATCTTCTCAAGGACCAAGTCCGGGAGATCCGCCCGCGTATATCCGCTGATTTCGATCGTGACGTCGAATTTCTTCTCGATCTCCGCGAAACGTTTCCGGGCGTCCAGCGTCGTCGTGGAGATTTCCGCGCTCTCGCCCAGGACTCCGACCTCCAGCGGATCGCCCAGCTGAAGAGGAAAACGGTGAATCCAGACCGACCGTGGCGCGGGCGCCAGCTGTTGAGCTTCCATCCGTAGCGTGTCGATCAGTTCCTCATACCGATTTCGTTCTGTGCGGAAGAGATTCGCCGCCATCTTCATGAGTGGATCCGACCCCTGAAGGGCATATTGTTGTTTGCGTCCGCCCCCCACCAGCTCCACGAAACCCGAATCGACCAGCCGCATCAAGGCTTTGCGGGCTCCCGTCATCGACAGTTCAGCTCGTTCCGCTATATCGGCCGCCGTCAGCGGCCCATCGACTTCGTCGGCCAAGACGCGCAGGAGGCGCACGTTGGCTTCGGTTCCCAACAGTTCATTGAGCGGGTTGCGCAAGATGCTCTGGGCGGTTGAAATAGGTCTCACGGCGACAATTCCTTTGCATAGGCTATAGGGTCATTCTGTACTCTATTGTGTCTTTATGTGCTTTATAGTGTCCTTGTGGAATACATAGCATCTTTTGTCGGGCAGACAAGCAGAAATCTTTAAAAAGGGCCGATGAAGTGGGTCGAATGGAGGCCGGATGGCTGAAGTTTGACGAAAAAACGGGTGAGGGGAACAGGGCGAGAACCATCTGGGCGGGGGGGGGGACGAGAGGGGAAAGGCATCCGCCATCAAACGCTCGGCAGGGCGTGTGGCGGTTGTCGCAGATCCGCCTCAGGATGAGCAGGAACCTTAGATGGGTGAAAGGATTATGGCTGTTTCCAGCGGGCAAGGATGGCGACGACCCGGGGGTGGACTTGGGACCGGGCGTCGAGGCGGTCCTGGCCGGCGGCCAGCAGGCCGTCATAGTCGGTTTCCGCGTGGCGCACGTGGGCGCGGACGGCGAGGTCCACGGCGTTCTCGGCCAAATCCTTGGCGTCGGCGCTGCGGCCGACCCGGCCGCTGTATTTCCGGCAGGCATGCTCCGCGACGACGGCTTCCCGTCCAGCTGGACAGTTCGGATAGAGTTCCCGCACGCGGGCGGCGAATCGACGGATGAAGTCTTGGTCGAGTTCCGCGCGGCGCAGCACGGCCTGGGCCCGGCGGATCTCCCGCTGGCCGGCATCGGCCTCGCACTCCTGCTCGGCTTTTTCCAGGGCTTCGTTTTCGACCAGCACCCCCTGCCGCTCGTATTGCTTGCGCGCTTGGCTCCACTTCAGCACGACCGCCGAAAGGACGGAGTGCTTGCGGGAACGTCGGGTCAGGGCGGCATCGCCCGACGGCAGGAACACGAGATGATCCAGATCCGCGCACGCCAGGCACAGGGCTTTGGCATTCTTGGGCGCTTGGGGATTAGTTTGCAGCGTGATCCACGCGTGGCGACCCAAATCCGCGCCGCATTCGTCGCACGTGGATTCCCGCGAGGCGATGAAGACTTTAAACTCGGCCGATGGGGCGGTGGCTTTCACGGGGTCGATCTCCGATAATGTGTTGGCCGATATTTTTCCGCGCGCGCTTGATTTTTGCAAGAGGCTTTGTTCGGGAAGAAGCCTTGGGGAACGCTTGAAGCGGAACCCGCGGACGGGGAACGAGGCAACTACATATGGCGCAAATGGCGCGAATGCGGAGATCCGCCGCCGCGCGCCCGGCGGAAGCCCGGAACCCCGTGCCCCCCGTGCGGGGAATCGCGGCTCATCTCCAAACCGTCAACGCTGCGCAGGGGCGGTATGAACGGGAGGGGAGGGGGGCGGAGAGCGAGTCGTAGAGCGGAATGCTACAAGGAAAGGACTGATCATTCTACCCCTTTCTTGTTAAGAATTACCTTAAGATTTACCTCTTCTCCATTTAACCATTCCATCAACGCCTACAGTCGTTTTTCAAGAAGTTTTCTCTGCTCGTCTCGGTAAATGTCGGGCTTAATATTGTCCAGTCCAAATCGGTCGAAAAGCCAGACAACATGCGCTAAAGCGAGTTCAGATGAATTTGCCATCAGATCAGCAGATGAAATTATTAAGGGCTGAGGCAAAATAGCGTCTTTTGTCAACCTATACTCACCGAAAAAACAGCTCAACGGATTCAGGCTCGCCAGTTTTCGACCTTTGGAATTTCGCAGGGACACCAATATCTCACATTCCTTGCCGAGCACTCCTTTTTCAGCGATCCTTGCCGCAAATTCATACAGCTCAGTTAGAAAATATACAGTTCCAGCAACAGACAAGCATTCTCCTGGATTCACAATACGAGTGTCTGAATATTTTACATTGGGATCAAGCCAGTCCTCCCATAAGGCGCGGCATTGGGCAAATTGGGCGCTTTGGTAAAAGCGCCATCCCTCGATGACTTCACCCAGTTCATTGTACTGTTCAACATAGTCCGCGCCATAATCTGGGTTTTTTAAAAGGTTAAACCAGGGATAATTCAAGCCGCGGAATTTTACATTACACTCTTGAATAATGGTTTTACATTGCTGGGGGCTAGTTATTCGTTCTTCGGAGAACTCTGTCGGCCGAACAATCACATGCCAGTATCCATGTGACCGAATCTTTTGCAGGAGGGAATTCATGCGAATTCTCCAAGCTGCTTCTTATATTTATCAGAATTTGTCGGACCAGAAGGAACATGGATTCCAATATAAGATGCGGTATGTAGGAATTTGCGAGCCAGTTTTGCCGTCGCGAGATCAAGAATTTCTCGCATCTCGGTTTGAGATGGCACTTCGGCAGTCTCAGGCATTCGGTGAGTGCGGGTATATATCGCACCTTTCCTAAGATTCGCCTTCCCGTTTTGCTTGCAGATCACGGGAATATCCGAAAATTCCGAAACCGTGATGACTACAAATATCTTGTTATCGAAAGGCACCTGTTCAATGGAGAACACAACAAAGGGGTCTGCGTAATTACTAACAAATGCGGCAACATCGTCATAGCACCATGTCTTAATGTCGGCATCCTCCAATCCGATAAAGTCATATGTGTTGTCTGCTTGTTCGGCCGCACCAATGATTATCCTCCCGCCATCACGAACATTTGAAAACCCCAGAATGGACTTGGCGATCTTTGACTTAAACTCATCAGTCGCCCAAGGGTGGGCCGTTTTAAACTCTGTGGACATTCCTTCTTGCCCAAGGCTCACGATTTCTTGGAATTCAGAGGTGGTCATTAAATCTCCCGTATAAAGGTCCAAGCAATGTATTATATCGCAAGGGTATTCTGTGAAATATTGTTCTTTTCTGTTCCGGGTGTATTGGCCTTTTCATTCTTGATCCGAGAGGATAAGGGTGGGTGGGGATTTGCAAGTCTGGAGAGGGGTGGTTGCCGGCAATCGGATTCGTCGAGCTGCAGACGGCTGCTGAGCAGGTCGAACCATTCGCGATCAGTTATGCCGACAAAGGTGTTCATTGTGTGAAGCCTTACTGGCTGGATCGGAGCGTAGCGCGGCGGGCAAGATTTGTCGATAGGGAAGGGAGGTACCCGTAGGGCGCAGAATTCGGTATTCAGGATTCAGAAGGGGGGGGCGCCGCCGGGGGCGGCGAATTATGAATTAAGAATGAAGAATTGGGCAGCCGCCGGGTCGGCGCCCCGGCCTACAACGGGGCGGGAGAGGGGGAGTTTTACGTAGCACGTAAAAAGTTTCGCCCGATTTTACGTAGAACGTAAAAACTTTGCTGGATTTTTACGTAGCGTGGAAAACATTTTTCCACAGTACGTAAAAATCGGGGCGGAGATTCGGATGTAGGCCGGGGTTGCATCCCCGGCGGGATTGGGCGGGATCCGCGCGCCACCCGTACAAGGGTGGCCTACAAGGGGGGGGAGAAGGGGGCTCAATATCCAATGTCCAATAACCAATAACCAATGTCCAAGTGGGTTGCCACGTCAGGGGGCGAGGCGGACGCAGACGAGGCGTTCGGTCGCGAAAACCGTCGGGCCGAGGGGGAGGCCGTCCCATTGGCGGACGGGTTGTGCGGGGAGGGCGTCCCAGTCGGCGCGGGCGAGCGCCGCGAAGCGCGGGGGGTGCGTCGTAAACACGTCGAACCGGGTTAGGTCCGCGGGCGCGGCGCGATGGAAGAGGAGTCCAGAGAAACCGGGCGTCCCGTTCAGGGTCGCGACGATTTCGCCGGGGAGGCGCGGGGTGTTTTCGCGGGCCAGGAAAATCAGGGATTGGGGCTGGTCGACGGGAATGGAGCGGGCTAGGCCGATCAAAAGGTCGTCCTCGGGGATTTGGCGGATCATGAGGTCGGGCGAGGCGGGGATGGTGCGTCCGGCTTCGGGCGGGCGGAGGAGCGTGGGGAGGCAGGTCAGCAGGGCGGCGCCGAGGCCGAGGCGGTAGAGGCCGTTTCGGCGCAGCGGAAATCCGGCGCGGAGGGAGAGGTTTTCGGCCAGGGGGAGGACGCGGGAGACGGCGAAGAAGGAGAGGGCGGGAAGGCTCAGGAGCAGCATCAGGAACAGGTGCCGGCCCTGATAGGCGGGCATGTCGAACATCCCGGTGACGGTGGCGAAGGCGGAGAACAGCAGGGCGAAGCCGAGGAGTCCGCGGCTCGTGGCGGGTCGTTTGAGCAAGGGGAGGGCAAGGAGCGCCATCAGCCAGAACAGGGCGGTTTGCGCGAGGCTCGGCCGCAGGAGATGGAGGCGCTTGGGCGCGAGAAACAGCGCGAGTCCGCGCAGGGTCGGGGACGCGCCGGCTTGTTGCAGCAGCGGCGCGCCGGCGTGGCGTTCGGCGGCGGGGATGGCCGGGTTGCGGGCGAAGGCTTCGATCTGGTCGGGATAGGCGCGGCCGGATTTCTGCGGCTGGACATGGGGCAGGGCGAGGCCGTAGTGGAACGCGATCCAGAGGGGCACGATGCCCAGCAGCAGCGTTCCGCGAAGGAACGCGGCGGCGCCCGTTTTCCGCAGGGCGAGGAGCACGAGCAGCCAGGCGAAAAAACCCGCGGCGACCAGGAGGGCGAAATAGGTGCCGGCGAAGGCGAGAAACAGGAGGGCGGCGGCCGATACCGCGACGTCTCCGCGCCGCCCTGTTCGGAGCGCGCGGGGGAAGCAGGCCAGGAGCGCGGGCAGCGCGAGGCCGAGGGGCGCGAACTGCGGAAACAGGATCTGGTAGCCCGCGAGGGGGGCGAACAGGGCGCTGCCGGCCAGCAGGACGGCGGCGAGCAGGCCCGTCCGCCGGCCGAAGATGCGGGAGGTGAAGACGAAGAGGGCGGGGATGCCGGTGGCGGCCAGCAGGGGCGGGCCCCAGCGCATCAGTTCCAGCGCGTCGTTGGCGAAGAGGCGGGTTTGTCCCAGCAGAATCGGCAGGCCCAGGACATAGTCGCCATAGACGGTGGAAGCGCGGAGAAACGAGGCGAGATGAGTCACGAAATGGTAGGCGGTGACGGAGGCCGGGCTGGGGTGGAGGAAGGGATCGGCCAGCAACACGCCGGCGCCGAGCAGCGTCGCCAGCAGCGCGGCGGCGGTTTGCCGGCCGCGCCCGCGCCGGCATATTCCGGCGTGCGGGGGGCGCCGCGGCATCCAGAGCATCCCGCCGCCCCAAACCAGAAACCACAGGGCCCAGGCGAGGAAGCGCGGGGAATCGCCGAACCAACCGAGCGCATAAGTGATGGCGATCAGCAGCGCGGAGCCGAACAGATAGCCGACGACGAGGGCCTCGACCGGCGTTCTCGCGCAGCGGCCGCGCGCCGCGACCAGCGCCCCGAGCAGGGCGATGGAAACGTGCGTGACCGCGAGATTCGCCAGCGCGTGCATCTGGCCGTATCTCCAGCAGAACTGCGCGGAAAGTCAAGAAAGACGCGCGTCGCCGCCGCGGGCGGCGGCGCAATTAAGAATTAATAATTATGAATGAAGAATTAGAGGACGAAGAGTGAAGAAGTAGAATGGGGGGGGCAGCCGCGGGCGCGGCGGGCCTAGGCCGGAACCGGCTGGGGCCGCGCGCCGTGCTGCACGAGGAACTCGGCGGCTTCGGGATGGTGGTCCTTGACGGCGAGGGTATGGGCGGACTTGCCGTAGAGGTTCTGGGCGTTGACGTCGGCGCCGCGCTCGACCAGGAACCGGAGGATGTCCAGGTTGCCGTTCTTGGCCGCCGCCATGAGGGGCGTGAGGCCTTTCTTGCTGGCGGCCTCGATCTTGGCGCCTTGGTCGGCGAGATAGCGGACGACGTCGAGATGCCCGCCGATGGCGGCGAGCAGGAGGGGCGGATTGCCTTCGGCGCCGCAGGCATCCAGTTTCGCGCCGCGCTCCACGAGGCATTGGACGATGTCGAGGCGGCCCTGCCGGGCGGCCAGCGTCAGCGGCAGCTGGCCGAGCTTGTTCTCGCCCTCCACGGCGACGCCTTGGTCGACGAGAAAGCGGACGACGTCGAGGTGGCCGCCGCTGGCGGCGAGGTGCAGCGACGGGTTGCCGTCTTCGCCCCGCGCGGTGAGGTCCGCGCCTTTGTCGGCGAGATAGCGGACGATTTCCGTGAAGCCCTTCAGCGTGGCCCACATGACGGGGGTCCAGCCGTTTTCGTTCTTGGCGTTGACGTCGGCGCCGCGGTCGGCGAGGAATTGGACCAGCGCGAGATTGCCTTTGTTGGCGACGGCCATGAGGGGCGTCCAGCCGGTCTTGTTGCGGGAATCGATGGGCACGCCTTTGTCCACGTGGTCCTGGATGGCGACCACGTCTTCGGTGTTGGCGGCTCGGACCAACGCTTCCCCTTTTTCCTCATTCATGGCACGGCATCCTAGCAGGACCGAAATCGCTTGGCCACAGAGAACGCAGAGATGACAAAGAGAGGGGAAGAGGGGGGGGCGTAGTCGGCGAATTAAGAATTATGAATTCGGCCGCCGCCGGGTCGGCGCCCCGGCCTACAACGGGGGCGGATCTGATTCTCCCACGGCGCGAGGCCGTGGGGGTCTACCGCTTCACGGCCTGGATGGCCCGCAACACCTTTTCGGGGGTGAAGGGGAATTCGTTGAGGCGGGCGCCGGTGGCGTTGTAGATGGCGTTGCCGAAGACGGGGGCGGGGCCGTTGATGCAGATTTCGGAAACGGACTTGGCGCCGAACGGGCCGGTCTCCTCGAAAGAAGGCACGATGATGGCCTTGATGGGCGGGACGTCGCGCATGGACATGATGTGGTAATCGGTGAAGGAGGCGTTGGTCATGCGGCCGTTCTTGAACAGGTACTGCTCGGTGAGGGCGTAGCTGATGCCGTTGAGGGTGCCGCCTTCGGTCTGGCCTTCGCAGAGGCCCGGATTGATGGCGGTGCCGCAATCGATCGTGGAGACGTACTTCAGCACCTTGATGTTGCCGGTCCAGGTGTCCACTTCGATTTCGGCGTAGTGGGCGGCGAAGGGCGGCGGCGACTTCTGGGTGATGTGCGAGGCGGTGCCGATGATCTGGTACTGGTTCTTGGAGTAGAGCGAGTAGCAGGAGATGTCGCCGTAGGACACCTTCTTGGAGCCGTCGGCGTTTTGCACGTGGGCGTCCTTGCAGACGACCTGGTCTTCGGGCAGGCCGAGCATCTCGGCGCCGGTGTGGAGGATCTGGCGCTTGGCGTCGGCGGCGGCCTTGCGGGCGGCCTCGCCGGAAAGATACGTGGTCGAGGACGCGTAGGCACCGACGTCGAACGGGGTCATGTCGGTGTCCGACGAGTACACGATCATCTTGGCGGTGGCGGTGCAGAGTTCTTCCGCGGCGATCTGCGCGAGGACGGTGTCCGAGCCGGTGCCGAGGTCGGTGGCGCCGACGAGGAGGTTGAAGGAGCCGTCTTCGTTCAGCTTGATGGACGCGCCGCCCATGTCGATGTGCGGGATGGAGGAGCCCTGCATGAGGCAGGCCATGCCGATGCCGCGGCGATAGCGGCCGGACTTGGTGCGCCAATCGGTGCGGTTCTGCCAGCCGATTTCGGCGGCGCCCTTCACGATGCACTCGCCGAGGGCGCAGGAGCCGACGGTCATTGGGACGCCTTCCTTGCCTTCGCCGAGGGCGGCGAAGACGGGGGAGCCTTCGCCGGACTTGATGTGGTTGAGCTGGCGGAGC
>CAZECJ010000061.1:0-16509 GCA_964510645.1 uncultured Verrucomicrobiota bacterium
TTCGACCCGCCAGGACGGTCGATTTTGGCTATGCCTGCCCGAAACCCGCCCACACAAAGTCGCGAAGAGCCGTAAAAACTTTGGGCGGAAATTACGTAGAACGTAAAAACTTTCACCGGATTTTTCCATACTACGTAAAAACCGGCGAGCCGCGATTTGCGGGGCGGGGGGAAGTGTGACAACCGGACAAAACGTCGCACTCCGGTGCGAGATTTTGTCGCAAGGGGAATCGGCATTCGGGCGCATCGGCCCAAAATGAAGGTCGATTTGCGGGGTGTTGGGAAAATTGGCACGGGGTCTGCTACACGGAAAAAATCATGCCCGGCATGGGCAGTGGGTCAGCCAAGAAAAGGGAAAGTTACGCATGATCAAGGTCGAGCATTTGGTCAAGAAGTTCGGGTTGCGAACGGCCGTGGACGACGTGTCGTTCGAGGTGGGCCGAGGCACGGTGCTGGGGGTGCTGGGGCCGAACGGGGCGGGCAAGACGACGACGATCCGGATGATCGCGGGGTACTTGCCGCCGACGGCGGGAACGGTTTCGGTGAACGGCATCGACGTGGTGGCCGATCCGGTGGCGGCGCAGAAGCAGATCGGCTATATGCCGGAGAACACGCCGCTCTACGACGAGATGACGGTGGCTGGATTTTTGGGATTCTTGGCGGAGTTGCGCGGGTTCGCCGGCAAGGAACGCGACCGCCGGGTGGACGCGATTCTCGAGAAGTGCATGCTCGCGAAAGTGCGCCACCAGACGATCGACACGTTGTCGAAGGGCTACCGCCGGCGGACGTCGCTGGCGCAGGCGCTGCTGCACGATCCGGCGGTGCTGCTGCTGGACGAGCCGACGGAAGGCCTTGACCCGAACCAGAAGCAGGTCGTCCGCGAGATGATCCACGCGATGGCGCAGGAGAAGATCATCCTGCTCTCGACCCACGTGCTGGAAGAAGTCGAGGCGCTGTGCTCGCGGGCGGTCATCATCAGCGAAGGCCGGCTGAAGGCGGACAGCGCCCCGGCGGACCTGAAGAAGCGCAGCGCGAGCTACAACGCGCTGACGGTGGAGTTGCTGGCGCCGCGCGCGGAGGCGCTGCAGGCGTTCGGGCGGATCCCCGACGTGGAGCGGGTGGAGTTCGTGGCGGGCGACGACCGCAAGCAGGTGCTGCGGCTCGTGCCGCGCGACCGCCAATCGCTGGCCGTGGGAGCGGTGGAAACCGCCGCGCAGCACAAGTGGATGGTGACGGAGATGCGGTCCGATCCGGGCCGGCTCGACGAGGTGTTCCGCCAGATCACGACGACGGCGGACGTGGCGAAGCCCGCCGTTTAGGACGAAAGGAGAAAGATCCATGGAATTCTGCGCACATGCCCGGGCCATTGCGAAGCGCGAATGGAGCGCCTATTTCCATTCGCCGGTGGCGTACGTGTTCATCGTGATTTTCCTGGCGCTGGCCGGGTTCTTCACGTTTTCGGTGGGGGGCTTCTACGAAGCGGGGCAGGCCGACCTGCGCGGCTTCTTCTTCTGGCATCCGTGGCTGTACCTGATTTTGGTGCCGGCGGTGGCGATGCGCCTGTGGGCGGAGGAGCGGCGGCAGGGCACGCTGGAAATGCTCTTTACCTCGGCCGTCACGCCGGCGCAGGCGATCGCGGGGAAAATGGCGGCGGCTTGGGGCTTCCTGGCGCTGGCGCTGGCGCTGACGTTCCCGGTGCCGCTGACGGCGGCGTGGCTGGGCCAGCCGGACTGGGGTGTGGTGGTTTCGGGCTACCTCGCGAGCCTGCTGCTGGCGGGGGCCTACCTGGCGCTGGGGATGTTTACCTCCGCGCTGACGCGCAACCAGGTGGTGAGCTTCGTCCTTGCGGTGGTGGGCGGCCTGTTCCTGATCTTGGCGGGCTTCCAGCCGGTGACGGAACTGCTGGCGCGCTGGGCGCCGGCTTGGGTGGTGGACGGCGTGGCCGCGTTCGGCTTCATGCCGCATTACGAGGCCATGCAGCGCGGCGTGCTCGATCTGCGCGACTTCCTGTACTTCGGCAGCGCGACGGGCTTCATGCTGTTCCTGACGCAACTGGTGCTGGCGAACCGGACGGGGCGTTAGGCGCAGGTCCTTTTCCAACGAGGTGAACGAATGAAAAAGACGACGTCGAAACTCTTCGCCGGGGCGGCCGGCGGCTTGGCGGTGCTGGGCATTTTGATCGCGGCGAACGCGCTGGTGGCGCAGGTGCGCCTGCGCAAGGACCTGACGGCGGAGCGGCTCTACACGCTGGCGCCGGGCACGGTCCAGATGCTGCGGGAGCTGGAACGGCCGGTGACGCTGAAGTTCTACTACAGCAAGGGCAACGCGAACCTGCCGCCCGCGCTGAAAAACTACGTGCAGCGCACGCAGGACTTCCTGCGCGACCTCGCCGCGCGCAGCGGCGGGAAGGTGACGCTGGAAACCTACGATCCGCAGCCGGATTCGGACGCCGAGGAATGGGCGCAGCGCTACGGGCTGGTCCCGCAGGCGACCGGCGGAATCGGCCTGCCCCCCGACTTCTATCTGGGCCTGGTGGCGGTGGCGGGCACGAAGGAAGCCGCGATCCCGTTCCTCGATCCGTCGGCCGAGCCGCAGATGGAATACCTCGTGGCGCGGCTGGTGCAGGAAACGACCCAGGCGCGGCGTCCGCGCATCGGCCTCTTGAGCACCCTGCCGGTGCTGGCGGAGCCGGCGTCGCCGTTCGCGCCGGCGCGCAAGGAAGATTGGCTGTTCGCGACCGAACTGAAGAAATCCTACGAGGTGGTGCCGGTGGAACCGGAGGCGGAAGCGATTCCGGACGATGTCGACGCGCTCGTGGTGGTGCATCCGAAAAACCTGTCCGAGCGCACGCTGTTCGCGCTGGACCAGTTCGTGCTGAAGGGCGGGCGGCTGCTGGCGTTCGAAGATCCGATGGCGCTCGTCGGCGAACGGGAAATGGACGATGAACCCGGCCGGCCGGAGTTGGCCTCCGATCTCAACCGCCTGACGAAAGCGTGGGGCGTCGAGATGGCGCCGGCGCAGGTCGTGGTGGATCTGGCGGCGGCGACGCCGATCAACGTCGGCGAAGGCCGCGCGGAGCGGCTGCCGGCGTGGCTCTCGCTGCGGGGCGGGGAAAACCTCGACCGCGACGAGATCGCGACGGGCTCGCTGGAAAGCCTGATGCTGCCCTTCGCGGGCGCGTTCGTCGGGACGCCGGCGGAGGGGCTCGAAATGAAGACGCTGGTCCGGGCTTCGGCCGACGCGGCGACGCTGAACGCATTCCTGGCGCGCAACCCGACGGGCGCGAATCCGCGCGATGGCCAGCCGGCGCCGAACGCGGCGCTGGCGGTGCGCCTGGCCGGGAAGTTCAAGACCGCGTTCCCCGACGGGCAGCCCAAGTTGCCCGACGTCACCAACGAGACGGCCGCCGCGACGAACGCGTGGCTGAAGGAAAGCGCGAAGGACGGCGCGGTGGTGCTGGTGGCCGACGCGGACCTGCTTGCGAACGACTACTCGGCGCGCGCGATCAACTTTTTCGGACGGACGCTGTACCAGCCGTTCAACGACAACCTGAACTTCGTGCTGAACCTCGTCGAGCAGCTTTCGGGCAACCCGGCGCTGATCGGGCTGCGCGGGCGCGGGACGTTCAACCGACCATTCGATCGCGTGCTGGCCATGGAAAAGGCCGCGCAGGAGCGCTGGCAGGTGGAAGAAGAGAAGCTGCAGCAAAAGCTGGAAGAAGCCCAGCGGCGGCTCAACGAATTGCAGGCCGCCAAGAGCGCGGACCAGCAATTGGTGCTCAGCGAAGAACAGAAAGCGGAAGTGGAGAAATTCCGCCAGGAGCGGTTCGAGACCCAGCGGCAGCTCAAGGAAGTCCGCAAGAATCTGCGCAGCAGCATCGAGAACCTCGGGCTGGCGCTGAAGGTGCTGAACCTGGCGGCGGTGCCGCTGTTGGTGGCGGCGTTCGGCATCGGTTTGGGCTGGCGCCGGCGCCGGCAATCCGCGGCTTGATCGGGAAAGGAGAACGGCCATGTCCAAGAAAACAATGTGGATTTTGGTGATCGTGCTGGCGGCGCTTTCGGCCGCGGTCTGGTGGAACGGGCGGCGCGCGGCGCCGGCGGCGGCGACCGCCGCGGGCGGACGGCTGCTGCCGGGCGTGGATTGGACGACGGTGCGCGCCATCGCGCTGGAAACGGCGGCGGCCACGACGCGTCTCGCGCAGGCGGACGGCGTCTGGTGCGTGGCCGAGAAGGAGAACGTTCCCGCCGACGTCCGCCGGCTGCGTGGGCTGATCCAGGCGATGGACGAAACGGACGACGCGCAGGTCGCGGATGAAAGCGCTGACCGCTTGGCCGAATACGGTTTGGCGGCGGAAGGCGAAGACGCGCCGCTGCGGATCGCGTTGGAACACGCCGCGGGCACGACGACGGTGAGTCTCGGCAAAACGCGCGCGCCGCGGCAGACCGAGGCCTATTGGGGCCCGCCGGCCGGCCGCTACGTGCGGGTGGACGAAGGCCCGGTCCTGCTGCTCAAGGACGACGTGCCCGGCGCCGACGCCGATCCCGCGCAATGGTGGGACCGCGCGCTGCTGGAAATCGATCCCGCCGTCGTCCGCAAGGTGGAAGTCGCGGCTGGCGGCGAAACCGTCGCGCTCGAGCGCGACACCAACGGCGTCATTGCGCTGGTGGGCGCGGCCGCGGGCGAGGAAACGGAAGCGGCCGCGGCCGAGCGGCTGTTTGGCGCGCTGCGCAACCTGCGCGCGGACGATATCCTGTCGGCGGAGGAAGCCGAAAAAGCGTTCGCGGAAGCCGCGACCTACGCGGCGGAAACGGAGGATGCGACCTATCGAATCGAAATCGGCGCGGCGCAGGCCGACCGCGGCAACAGCCGCCCCGTGCGGATCGAGGCAACAGGCGCCGTGCCCGCCGCGACGGCGAAGAAACTTTCCGGCCGGGCGTTTCGGGTCCCGGCCTATCTGGGCGATGCGCTGGTGGCGCAGCGCGACGCGCTGGCGCGCAAGACGGAGCCGTTGCCGGTCGCCGAGGAAGAAGCCCCGTTGCCCGAGCCGCCGCCGATCCCGGACGCGGTTCCGGCAACGGAAAAAAATCCGTAGACGCTCGTCAGGTCAATCGCGGTTCGCGTCCGCGGCTTCCGCCGTCCGGTTTTCGGACGGCGGAATTTTCTTGGCGTAGCGCTTGCCGGAACCCATCATGACCGCGAGGGGGGCGAGGGCGGGGATGTGGGCGAGGGCGATCTGGATGGCGGCGGCCAGCGGCACGGCCAAAAGCGCGCCGGTGATGCCCCAGAGCCAGCCCCAGAAGACGAGGAAGAGCAGGATGACGACGGGAGACAGGTTGAGGCGGTCGCCGTACACCTTGGGGGCGATGAAGTTGCCGAGGGTCTGCTGGATGGCGAACAGGACGGCCGCGACGCCGATGGCGGGCCAGATGTCGGGGGCATGCTGGGCGAGCGCCATGAGGACGGGGGGGATGCTGGCGACGATGGAGCCGAGCGTGGGAATGAAATTGAGGACGAAGGCCAGCAGGCCCCAGGTGAAGGCGAACTCGACGCCGATCCAGGCGAGGACGCCCCAGACGACGAGGCCGGTGACGAGGGAGATGACGAAGAGCGCGCCGAGGTAGGCGCTGATCTGGCGGGAGATCGTATTGGTGAGGGCGATGAGCGTGTCGGCGCGCTCCGGAGTGAAGGCGGCGCGAAGCTTGTCGTTGGCGAAGGGTTTGGCGAGCAGCATGAAGACGAGGAAGATCATCACGAGAATCGCGTTGGTGATGAAGGCGATGAAGAAGCGGGAGGTGCGCAGGACGAAAGGGCCGATCTGCGCCGTCAAATCGAGGTCCTTGAGGATGGCGGAAGGGACGTTGAGTTCGGTGCCGTAGTAGGCGTAGAGGGCGGAGATCTTGGTTTGGTAGGCGGGAAAGGCCTTGGCGAAGGCGAAGAGGCGCTGGTGGATGACAAGCCCGGCACCCCAGGAGGCGAGGAGCAGCAGGAGGACGACGCCGGCGACCGCGAAAGGGGCGGGGAGACGCAGGCGGCGAACGAGGAAATTCACGACGGGCGCGAGGAGGTAGCTGATGAACCAGGCGATGAGCAGGGGGATGACGACGCCTTGCGCAACCTTCAGCACAAAGCCGACGGCGATGACGGCGAGGATGCCGAGGGACAGGGCGGTGGCATTGATGCGCTGCGGGCGGAGAGCGGGAAGTTCGGGCATGTTCATGGCGAGTTCCTAGAGCGGAGCGGTTGGCGCGAGCCGGGCGGCGAACGCCCAGGCGAGGTAGAGGTCGATGCAGGCCGGGCCGCAGAACATCCATAGAACGGCCGCCAGGGCGATGTGCGGGCCGTAGGGGATCTTGCTCTGCAGTTCTTTTTTGCCGAGGGCGATGAGGGCGAACCCGAGCAGCGTGCCGGAGAACGAGGACACGAAGATCGTGAAGAGGACGGCCGGCCAACCGAGGCAGGCGCCGATGGCGCCGAGGAGCTTGACGTCGCCCATGCCCATGGCCTCGCGCTTGAGAATGGCGTGGCCGATGGCGGCGACGAGCCAGAGGAGGCCGTAGCCGACGGCGAGTCCGATCAAGGACAGGACCAGCGCGGGCAGGCGCTCGGTTTGGCCTTGCAGCGGGGGGAAGGCAAACGAAAGGATCGGGCCGGCGACCATGCCGCCGATCGTGACGCGGTCGGGCAGGATGAGATGGTCGAAATCGACGAAGGTGCCCAAAACAAGCGCGGCGGTGAAGAAGAGATAGACGGGCGTCTGGAGGGCCCAGCCGTGGACGAGCCACAGGCCCGCGAAGAGCGCGCCGGTGAGCAGTTCGACGATGAAATACCGCGGGGAAATGGGTGCCCGGCAATGGCGGCATTTGCCGCCGAGCAGGATCCACGAGAGCAGCGGCAGGTTGTCCCACGGCGCGATGGCATGGTTGCAGGCGGGGCAGTGCGAGCCGGGCCAGACGATGGATTCGTCGCGCGGAATGCGCCAGATGCAGACGTTGAGGAAGCTGCCGATGCACAGCCCGGCCAGGAAAATGAAAATCGTCAAGACGGGGAAAGCCTCTGGAGGAAGGGGCATCATGTGCGCTTGGTTTTCAGGGCTTTTTCGAGCGCGGCGCGCATCGCCTCGACGGGCGGCTTGCGTCCGGTCCAGAGGCGGAAGGCGCGGACGCCTTGGTGCAGAAGCATGCCAAGGCCGTTGGCCGTGCGCGCGCCGGCGGATTGCGCGGTCGCCAGCAGCGGCGTGACGGCGGGATTGTAGATCAGGTCAAAAACGAGCTGGCCCTTGCGGAAGGAGTCGGGGGGCAGCAGCGACGGATCGCCGGGGCGCATGCCGACGGGCGTGGCCTGGACGATCAAATCGCAGTCGCGGGCGGCGTCGGCGGCGCGCGCGAGGGAGACGCCGGCGACGGGCAGGCCCGGCGCGGTTTGGCGCAGGGCGAGGAGCAGCCGGCGGCGCGCGGCGAGATTCACGTCGGCGACGAGAATCGAAGCGGCGCCCTGCATGGCGCAGGTGAGGGCGAGGGCACGGCCGGCGCCGCCGCAGCCGAGCACGAGCACGCGCCGTCCGCGCGGGGTGGCGCGGAAGGTTTCTTTCAATGCGTCGAGAAAGCCGGGGGCGTCGGTGTTGTCGCCGAACAGGGATCCGTCGGGGCGGAAGACGACGGTATTGACGGAATGCAGCAGCTGCGCGGTATCCGAAAGCTTGCCCTTCGCGGCCAAGAAGCGATAGGCGGCTTCCTTGTGGGGAATGGTGACGTTGGCGCCGCCGCAGCCTTGCGCGCGCAAGTCCGCGAGCGTGCGGGGCACGTCGCCGGGGGCGACGTCGAGCAGGGCATAGTTCGCGTTCAGGCCGAGGGCCTTGAACGCGGCGTTGTGCATGAAGGGGGAGAGCGAATGGCCGACGGGATGGCCGAGGAGGAAAAACGGCGTGGGCGCGGCTTTTTTCATGGTGCGGAAAGATTGGCGCATTTCGCGGCGGAGGGGAAGAGAAAAGGGGCGCAGGAACAGCCTAGATCTTGGGCCGGAGGGTACGCCACTCTTTTTCGATGTCGGCGAGGGTGGTTTGGGCGAGCGAGGCCTCCATTCGCCGCTGGGCGGTTCGCAGATGGTCCTCGAGGACGCCGCGAATGTGTTTGCCGACGGGGCAGCGGGGATTGGGGTGATCGTGGAAGGCAAACAGGCCGTCGCGGTGGTCCTCCACGGCGCGATAGATGTCGAGCAGGGTGATGGCGCGAGGGTCGCGAGCGAGGCGGGCGCCGCCGGTGCCGGCGGCCACCGCCACCAGGCCGGCGCGCTTGAGCCGGCCGAGGACGTTGCGCACGACGACGGGATGGACGTTGACGCTTCCCGCCAGGAAGACGGAAGTGGCCTTGAGGTCCCGGAACGCGCGCAGGCACAGCAGGACGTGCGCGGCGATGCTGAATCGGCGGCTGGTTTGCATGGATTCCACCCTATCACGGGGAGGCGGCGGCCCGCAACCGGCTTGTTGTAAGGGTTGACATTGCAGCGCGGCCGTGGCAGGGTGTTCGTTGTAATCATAACTATTACAACATAGCGAAAGGACCGGTCATGGACGAAGTGGTTGAATTCTTGAAGGCAAATCCCGTGCAGTGCGTGGCGACGGCGGGATTGGACGGCAAGCCGAAGGTGCGCCCGTTCCAATTCATGTTCGAGCGGGACGGCAAGCTGTGGTTCTGCACGAACAGCCGAAAGGACGTGTTCGCGCAATTGCGGCGGAACCCCTGGCTGGAGCTGTGCGTGACGGGCGCGGACTTCGTCTGGTTGCGGCTTTCCGGGCGGGCGGTGTTCGTGGACGACCGGGAGGCCAAGGAGGCGGTTCTGGCGCACAGCGGGCTGGTGAAGAGCCTCTACGGGACGGCGGACAACCCGATCTTCGAGGTGTTCCATCTGGCCGAGGCGCGCGCGGTGATCTCCGATTTTTCTGGAAAACCGCCGCGAGAGATCGCGTGCTGACGCGGGGGAGGCTTCGGCGGCGGGACCTGCCGTTCGTCGTCGGGGACGCGAGAGGGGGCGGAACCGCGTGGAATCCGTACTATTCCGCCGGCAGGAGGATGACGACGAATTCGCCTTTGAGGGAATGGGTGGCGTAGTGGGCGCGAAGCTCGGCGGGGGTGCCGGCGATGGTTTCCTCGAACTTCTTGGTGAGTTCGCGGGCAATGAACAATTTCCGGTCGGGACCGAGCTCCTGTTCGACTTCGTCGAGGAGCTTGAGGATGCGGTGGGTGGATTCGTAGAAGACGATCGGCGCCGGAAAGGCGGCGAGTTCGACCAGGCGGCGCCGGCGGGCGGCGGTCTTGTGGTCGAGGAACCCCTCGAAGAGAAAGCCGCGGCTTTCGACGGATCCGCACAGGGCGACGGCGGCGGAGAGCGCGCAGGGTCCGGGAATGACGGTGACGGGCAGGCCGGCGGCGCGGACGGCGTCGGCGGCGCGCGCGCCGGGATCGGAGATGCCGGGCATGCCGGCGTCGGTGACGAGGGCGAGGGCTTCGCCGGCGCGGATGCGGCCGAGGATTTCCTCCTCGCGGGCGCGTTCGTTGAACTTGTGGCAGGAGATCATCGGCGTGCGGATGCCGTGGCGGTCGAGGAGCCCGCGCGTGTGGCGGGTATCTTCGGCGAGGACGTGCGTGGCGGAACGGAGCACGCGCAGGGCGCGCAGGGTGACGTCTTCGAGGTTGCCGATGGGCGTGCCGACGAGATAGAGGCCGGGCGCGAGGGGCGGAGACGAAACCGCCCCCGGCGATTCGGGCGCGGGGGCGGCGGGGGAATCGGCCATGGCCGGTTCGCTATTCGTTGTCCTTCTCCACGAGGCGGATGGTGCGCGGCTTGGCAGCGTTCTTGAGCAGCTGGTCGGAATCGGCGAGGTGCCGCTTGAGTTCGACGAGCGTCGACTTGAATTCGTCGGTGACGGCGACGCCCTTGAGAGTGCCGTCGACGGCCTGCTGCAGCTTGAGGACGTTGTCGATGGAAGCGGCGAGTGCGGTGACGCGGCCGAGCTGGGTGGCGACCTCGGTCTGGGCGGCGCCGATCTTGGCGGAAGATTGTTCGAGGGCGGTGGTGAGCTTGGCGGCCATGTCGGCTTGGGCCTTGGCGATCTGCGCGGCGGCTTCGGCCTGGGCTTTGGCCAGCTGGGCGGCGGCGTCCTGCTGCGCCTTGGCGGCGAGGGAGGCCGCCTGGTCCTGCGATTTGGCGAGCTGGTCGACGAACTTGGCCTGGGCGGCGGCGAGCGCGGCCATGGAATCCGCGGCGGCCTTGGAGGCGGTCTGGGCGAAATCGGCGGCGGCGGCGGCGGGCGTGTCGTTGCCGATGCGGGCCAGCAGGTGGGATTCGATGTAGCCGGCGGTTTTCGACGCGAGCTGGAAGCGCGCGAGGGCGGCGAGGGCGACGAGCACCATCAGGCCGGTGCCGAGCGTGAGCAGCGGTCCGGGCGCGGAAAAGCCGGCGGCGGAGACCAGCAGCACGAGAATGGCGGCGGCCTCGGCGAGGATGAGCGAGAGCAAGCGGAAGGTCTGGTCGGCGGCCATGACGGCGACCTGCGGTCCGGACGCGCCGGCGGCCCAGGCGGAGAGCAAGCGGCGGACATGGCGCAGCAACAGGGCGCAGCCGGTCAGCGCGGCCACGCGTTCGCGGGCGACGGAGCGGTCGGAAAGATCCAGATCGGCGGGCAGCGGGTTTTTCGCGAGGGCGATCGTCTGCACAAGCCAGTCGATGGCGGCCAGCACGACGTAGGCGAGGGCCGTTCCGGTGGCCAGCAGGGTGGCGACGTCCGACAGGGTCCATTCCGCCGGCTTGAAGGGGATTCCCAGCAGGATGCCGAAAAGGATGCCGAGGCCGACGATCCCATAGATGCCCGTGAACATGCCGTAGCCGCCACATTTCACCTTGCGCTTTTCCATGCCTCCACCTTTCGCGTCAACTTGACTATCGTGAACCAGTATGGGGATTTCGCGATGGAATGTCAAAGGCCGATGCGCTTTAATGGAAAGGATGAAGCGAGGCTGGATCATGGGAATCGCCGGATGGCTGGCTTGCGGCGCCGTTCTGGCGGGGGAATGGGCGGCCGTGCCGCGCCTGGCGACGCGCCGCGGGGAGGCGGGCGGGTTCGCGCTCGGGCGGAGCGAAACGGCCGTGGCGGATTTCGTGGACTATCTGAATGCCGCCGGCGTGGCGGATTTTCCGGAAACGGCGCAGATCGCGCGGCGCGCGGACGGAACCTTTGCGGCCAAGGAGGGGGCGCGCCGGCAGGCGGTGGCGGAAGTGACCGCGGCGGAGGCGGAGGCCTATTGCCGTTGGCTTTCGCGGAAAACGGGGAAGACGGTGCGCCTGCCGACGGAATCGGAATGGGAGGCGGCGGCGCGGGGCGGAGTGGATGGCGCGCCGTATCCGTGGGGGTGGGGCGGCCGGCCCCGGGAACGGGCGCAATTCGACGCGGAAGGACCGGCCGCGCGGGGCGGGACGTTTCCGGCCAACGGATTTGGCCTGGTCGACGTGGCGGGCAATCTGGGCGAATGGTGCGCGGCCCGCCCGGATGAGCCGAAAGGCCAACGGGCGGTGCGGGGCGGAAGCTGGTCGGAACGCAATCCGGAATTCTTGCAGATCGGGCATCGGCAGTGGTTCCCGGCGGATTATCGCGGCCGGGACGTCGGCTTCCGGGCGTTGCGCGAAGAGGAGCACGGAAAATGAACGGCGAATTCCCGGGGATGGCGGTGCACGAGGCGCGGATGCGTCAGGCGCTGCGGCAGGCGAAGATGGCGGCGGAGGCCGGCGAGGTGCCGGTCGGCGCGGTGATCTACAACGGCGGGACGCTGGCGGGCCAGGCTTGGAACCAGACGCGGACGCTGAAAGACCCGACGGCGCACGCGGAAATCATCGCCATCACCCAGGCGGCGAGCGCGGCGGGCGACTGGCGGCTGACGGACAGCATCCTCTACGTGACGAAAGAGCCCTGCCCGATGTGCGCGGGGGCGATCGTGCTGGCGCGGATTCCGCTGGTGGTGTGGGGCATGAGCGACCCGTTGCGGGGCGGGGCGGTCTCGCGGTTCCAGATTTTGCAGACGGCGGAGCTCAATCACCGCTCCGAGGTGCTTTCCGGGGTGCTGGAAGACGAATGCGCGGCCT
Organism: uncultured Verrucomicrobiota bacterium; assembly: GCA_964510645.1. Taxonomy (GTDB): domain Bacteria; phylum Verrucomicrobiota; class Kiritimatiellia; order CAIQIC01; family Lenti-01; genus Lenti-01. The sequence goes on from CAZECJ010000061.1 coordinate 12,129, forward strand.
TGATCAAGGATTTCTTCAAAAAACGGCGCCTGGAGAACAAAAACGGCGACGATTTGGAGTAAAAAACACCGTTTTTCGACCAAAATTCGTTCCTGAATGGTCGTTTTTGGCCGCCGGCGAGAAAAAAGGGGGCTTCGGAGCCGAAAAATGCCGAAAAATCGGAGTTTTCGGCCGTTTGGATCAAATCGTTTTACCTGACGGCGAAATTTGACGATTTTTGGACGGTTTTTGTTGTATCAAAGGGGGTTTTTAACTACTTTCCCATTATTAATTGTATAGAGAAAAGACGGTACCATGTCAGAACAAGAGAACGGCGATTTGAAGGGGGCGGCCCCGGCGGCGAAACCAGAGGCCTACGATGGGTCTAAAATCCAGGTCCTGGAAGGGCTGGAGGCGGTTCGCAAGCGTCCGGCGATGTACATCGGCGACACCTTCCAGCGCGGCCTGCACCATTGCGTGTACGAGGTGGTGGACAACTCCATCGACGAGGCCTTGGCGGGCTATTGCACGCACATCGAGGTGGAACTGGCGGCGGACGGCTCGGTTTCCGTGACCGACAACGGCCGCGGTATTCCGGTGGATCCTCATCCGAAGCTGAAGAAGCCGGCGGTGGAAGTGGCGCTGACGGTGCTGCATGCGGGCGGCAAGTTCGACCACGGCAGCTACAAGGTGTCCGGCGGCCTGCACGGCGTGGGCGTGAGCTGCGTGAACGCGCTGAGCGAGTGGATGGAAGTCGAAGTCCGGCGCGAGGGCAAGATCTACCGCATGCGCTTCGAGCGGGGCGTGACGAAATCGCCGCTGGAGGTCATCGGCTCGTGCGCCGACCGGGGCACGAAAGTGACGTGGTACCCCGACGACCAGATTTTCAGCACGATCGAGTACTCGTGGGACATCCTGGCGGCGCGGCTGCGCGAGCTGGCGTTCCTGAACAAGGGCATCGAGATCCTGTTCCGCCAGGAGCACCAGGACGGCTCGATCCGCGAGGAGCTGTTCCGCTACGACGGGGGCATCCGGGAATTCATCCTGCACCTGAACAAGAACAAGATCGCGCTGCATCCGGACCCGATCTGTTTCGAGAAGGAGCAGGACGGCGTCTCGGTCGAGATCGCGATGCAGTACAACGACGGCTACGCCGAATCGGTCCTGAGCTACGCGAACAACATCAACACGATCGAGGGCGGCACGCACCTGAGCGGCTTCCGCAGCGCGCTGACGCGCGTGGTGAACGCCTACGGGAAGTCGAACAAGCTGCTGAAGGACGAGGACGCGATGTCCGGCGAGGACATCCGCGAAGGCCTCGTGGCGGTGCTGAGCGTCAAGGTGCCCGATCCGCAGTTCGAAGGCCAGACGAAGACCAAGCTGGGCAACAGCGAGGTCGAAGGCATCGTGTCGTCCGTCGTGAACGAGCGGCTGGCGGTGTTTTTCGAGGAAAACCCGGCGACGGCGCGCAAGGTGGTGGAGAAGGGCGTGCTGGCGGCGCGGGCCCGCGAGGCGGCGCGCAAGGCGCGCGATCTGACGCGCCGCAAGGGCGCGCTGGATTCCGGCTCGCTGCCCGGCAAGCTGGCGGACTGCTCCGAGCGCGATCCGGCGCTGTGCGAGCTGTTTCTCGTAGAGGGCGATTCGGCCGGCGGCTCGGCCAAGCAGGGCCGCGACCGCAAGTTCCAGGCCATCCTGCCGCTGCGCGGCAAGATCCTCAACGTGGAGAAGGCGCGCCTCGACCGCATGCTCAACAACCAGGAAATCCGCACGATGATCACCGCGATCGGCGCGGGCATCGGCACCGACGAGTTCGACGTCGCCAAGGCGCGCTACCACAAGATCATCATCATGACCGACGCGGACGTGGACGGGTCGCACATCCGGACGCTGCTGCTGACGTTCTTCTACCGGCAGATGCCGCAGCTGATCGAAAAGGGCTACGTCTACATCGCGCAGCCGCCGCTCTACAAGATCAAGCGCAAGAAGCAGGAGCGCTACATCGACAACGACCGGCACCTGACCCAGGTGCTGATCGAGATGGGCATCGAGGACGTGCGCCTGCTGAACCTCGACGGCTCGCCTGCGCTGGAGGACGGCAAGATGGCCGAGGTGCTCAAGATCCTCGAGGAGGTCGAGCACGTGGCGGAGTCCATGGCGCGCAAGAGCATCGATTTCGACGAGTACGTGGGGCGCTACGACGCGGCGGCCAACCGCCTGCCGCTCTACCGCGTGCGGGTGATCCCGCCCGGCGGCGACGTCGAGAACCAGGAAATCCACCTGGCATTCTCGGACGAGGAAATGCGCCGCATCCGCGAAGCGGCCGAAGCGCGCATGGGCCCGCTGGATCCCGCGCAGTTCAAGTGGGACGAGCTGCACCAGGCCCCCGGGTTGGTGAAGCAGTTCGCGCAGCTGCAGGCCCGCGGCTTCGGCATCGCCACCCTGCTGCGCAACGGCGAACCCATCTACGAGGCCGAGGTGGACGGCAAAAAAGTGCCGATCCGCGCCCTCGGCGACCTGCTGCGCCTGGTGCGCGAAGTCGGCCGCCGCGGCCTGGGCATCCAGCGCTACAAAGGCTTGGGCGAAATGAATCCCGCGCAGCTCTGGGAAACCACGCTGGAACCCTCGAAGCGCAAGCTGCTGCAGGTGCAGCTCGACGACGCCGTGCGCGCCGACCAGACCTTCACCATCCTCATGGGCGACGAGGTGGCCCCCCGCCGCGCCTTCATCGAGGAAAACGCGCTGAACGTGCGGAATCTGGACATTTGATTTTCCCCGACCGAGAAGCCGCATGAACGAAGAAATCAACCCCATCCATACGGAGTTCGCCGGGCTGGTGGAAGCTTTGCGGGCCGGGGGATTGTCTTTTCTCCTGGTGGGGGGGTTGTCGCTGCTGGCCCACCACGTCGAGCGCGCGACGGGCGACATCGACTTGGCCTGCGACAAGTCCAGCCGCGATCTGGCGGCCAACCTGATGGCGGGATTGGGCTATGCGATCATGCACGAACAGCCGGATCTGTATACCCGCTTCCACCGTCCCGGACGCCGGATCGTGGATTTCATCTATCTGGGAGCCGACACCTATGGACAGCTCCAAGAGGCCTCCGTCGAAAGCGAAGTGTCCCGGGTGCGGGTTCGCGTTCCCTGCCTGGACCACTTGCTGGCCATGAAACTGTTTTCGGTTTCGCAATCCTCGACGCGAGGCAAGGATTTCGGCGACATTCTATCCCTGATCGCAAACAACGGCGTGGACGTCCGCTCCAGGGAATTCGAGGCGATTTGCCTCCGGCACGCCTCGCCCAAGTGGCTCAGTCTGATTCGGGAGTTGTCGTGAAGGCGAAGCCCGCATTGGAATTTCCGGTTTGGGATGCGGCGTGGCCGCCCCCGGCGCCGATGACGTCGGAACAATACGACCGGTTTTTGGAGGAGACCCTCCGGCGGGACGGGGAGGCCATTCGGCAGCCCTATCTTCCGGTCCCGGCGCCGTTCGTGTTGGTGAAGGAAGATGGACCCGTGAAGAACGAAAGTAGTGAGACGAAGCGATGAGCGACGAGCAGAACAACGAAGCCGGCGGCGCGGCCGCGGGCGAGAACCTTCCGGTGGTGGCCCCGCAGAACGCGACGGACCGCATCGAGCGCATCAACGTCGAAGAGGAGATGCAGCGGGCCTACATCGACTATTCGATGTCGGTGATCGTCGGCCGCGCGCTGCCGGACGCCCGCGACGGGCTCAAGCCGGGCAACCGGCGCATCCTGTTCGCCATGCGCGAGGGCAACTATCTCCACAACCGGTCCTACATCAAGTGCGCCCGCGTGGTGGGCGACGTCATCGGCAAATACCATCCCCACGGCGACTCGGCGGTCTACGACACGCTCGTGCGCATGGCGCAGGACTTCTCGACGCGCTACCTGCTGATCGACGGCCAGGGCAACTTCGGCAGCATCGATGGCGACCCGGCGGCGGCCTACCGGTACACCGAGTGCCGCCTCAAGAAAGCGGCGGAAGAGCTGCTGGCGGACATCGACAAGGACACCGTCGAGATGCAGCCGAACTACGACGAGAAGCTGATGGAGCCGAAGGTGCTGCCGGCGCGCATCCCCAATCTGCTCGTCAACGGCTCGACCGGCATCGCCGTCGGCATGGCCACGAACATCCCGCCGCACCACCTCGGCGAGGTGGTGGACGGCATCATCCACCTGATCGACCAGCCCGGCGCGACGGTGGCGGAACTCATGCAGTTCGTGAAGGGGCCGGATTTCCCGACGGGCGGCACGCTGTGCGGCCGGGCGCCGATCCGCGAGATGTACGAGACCGGCCGCGGGCACCTGCGGCTGCGCGGCAAGGCGGCCGTCGAGGAATGGAAGGCGGACCGCGAGCGGATCCTCATCACCGAGATCCCCTATGC
>CAZECJ010000062.1:0-16271 GCA_964510645.1 uncultured Verrucomicrobiota bacterium
CCGAGCCGGGCGACCGTTTCGGCGGACTGGATGCCGGCGCCCTGCGCGGCGTGCAGGTTCTGGGCGTTGTCGTGCGCGACGGCCCGGCCGGTTTCGACGTCGGCCAGGATGAAGACCTTGGCGCGGCCGAAATGCATGTCGATGGGATCGGCCAGGGTCGGCCCGGAAGACGTGATGACGACTTTCAATTTTCTTCTCCTTTGGGCGGATATTCGATGAAGCGGCCGTGCCCCCGGCCATGGCCTTGGCAGCCGCAGCCGCGGCGATGGCAGGCGCCGGGCGCGAGAGCGGCCGGCGGAGGTTGGACGCCGGGTTCGGTCTGGATCTGGAGCGCCTTGCCGTGGACGAGGGCGTCGGCCACCTTGCGCCGGGCCGATTCGACGATGCGCGCGAACGTCGCGCGCGAGATCTTCATCTGGTCGGCGGCGGCTTCCTGATATTGGCCGATGAGATCGGCCAGGCGCAGGGCCTCGACCTCGTCGAGGCTGAGCACGACGAGCTCCAGCTCGCCGGCGGGGACGCCGGCAGGCTTGAACAACGAGACGTGCGGCTGCCAGCCAACGAAACGCTTGCAGAAGGGGCGCGGCATGTTCGGTCTCCTTTCAGGCGGTCTAGGAATGCAGGAACGCCAGCATGGACTTCACGTCGCGGGCGACCTCGCGGATGATGGCTCGGGCGGCGGGCGGCGCGAATTTCAGCATCAGGTCGCCGTTCATGATCGCGACGTAGGCGCGGCCGTCGCGTTTCTCGTAGATCGACACATTCCGGGGGGAGAAAACCGACATGCGCCGGCGGGACTCGTCGGAAAACATCCGGGACGCGTAGGAACCGTGGCAGAACTGGAGGATGGCCATCCGGCCGACGGAGGCGCCGCCGTTGGCGACGATTTCCCCGCCCTGGTCCACGACGTTGAAGACGTGCCAGCCCGGTTTCTCCGCGATGCGGGTTTTCAGCGTCGCGACGGTTTCGTCGAATCCCAGCGGGCTGGGAAGTTCGCGGATCATGAACTGGATGAAATGGCCTTGCAGATAGCGGAACGTCCGCCAGGCGGCCAGGGCGGCGAGGGCCAGCGCCAGCAACAGGCCGGCGACGAAGGAAACGGGGTCCATGGGGTTCTCCGGGGTTTTGGGGGGTCGATCTGGATATGAACATATGCCCATAACCGCGGAATGGCAAATTCTTTTTTCGGAACCGCGGCGGCGCCGGGCGGCCCTACGCCGGCGGCGCCATGGAAGCGGGCATGCGCACGGCGACGACGCGGCCGCGGGCGCAAATCTGGCCGCCGGCCGACACCGTCTCGGCGACGACGACTTTGCGGTCCTTGATTTCCTCGATGCGGCCGCGGATTTCGAGCGGTCCGCCGAGGGGCGTCGGGCGCAGGTAATCGACGTGGAGGGCGGCGGTGACGAAGCGCACGGGCGGTTCCGAGCCCAGTTCGCGGCCTTCCGCGCGGCAGGTGGCCGCGGCGGCGGAGGCGGTGCCGTGGCAATCGATCAGGGAGGCGATCAAGCCCCCGTAGACGAAGCCTGGCAGCGCCACGTGGTAGGACCGGGGCGTGAAGACGGCCACGGTTTCGTCGCCATCCCAGTAGCTTTTGAGATGCAAGCCGTGCTCATTGAGTCGGCCGCAGCCGTAGCAATGGCTGAGTTCGTCGGGATAGGCGTCCTGGAAGGCGGGACCGTTCATGGATATTCCTCGGGTGGGTTTAAAAGAGGCGGCCCCCGGCGGCGGGGCCGAGCCAGCGCTCGACGTAGGCCTGGACGTCGAACTTGCGGCGCAGGCCATTGGCGTTCATGTAGCGGATGGTGCCGAAGACGGGGCGCTCGGTCCAGGGGCGGTCGTGGCGGCCGAAGCACCAGGCCACGCCGACGCACCCGTTGGGATCGCGGCCGTCGAGTTCGTACTTGTCGTTGAGGGCCAGCGCGATTTCGAAGGCTTCCTCGGGGGTGCGGGACCATTCGAGGATCTTCTTGCCCCAGTACATGCGCATGTAGTTGTGCATGCGGCCGGTGCGGACCATTTCGGCCTGCGCGGCGTTCCAGCATGGATCGTGCGTGGTGCCGGCTTCCCATTGTGCGCGGGAATAGACGAATTCGCGCCGGTCCTTGCGGTGCCGGTCCAGCGTCTTCAGCGCCCAGGCGGGCAGGGTGTCGTAGCGGTCGTAGCCGGCGTTGAACCAGGCCGCGTTCAGGCTCAGTTCGCGGCGGACGATCAACTGCTCCAAAAAGGCGTCGGTCGCGACGCGCGGGGCGTCGGATTCGGCGACGCGCAAGGCGATCTCCAGCGGCGAGATCTGGCCGAAATGCAGATAGGAACTCAGGCCGGAACAGCCGTCGGCGACGGGATCGCTGGCGGCTTCGGCATACTCGGCGAGGCGGTGCGCGACGAAGCGGTCGAGCCGTTTTTCCGCGGCGGCGCGGCCGCCGACGATGCCGGCGGCGGCTGGCACGGAAGTGTCGGTACCGAGCTTGCGGCAGACTGTTTCCGGATCGTCCAGCTTCATCGAACGCTTCACGAGATCGGTCGAGGGGACGACGACGGAGGCGGAATCGACTGGTTTCAGGAACTCGTCGAGCAGCCGGTGGATTTTTGGCCGGATCGTGCGCGCGGCGAATTCGGCGTGGTTGGAAACGGCCGCGACGGGCACGACGGCGTCGCCTTCGACCCAAACGACGGGGCAGGCCACGCGCTGCGCGACGGCCGCGCGCCAGTCCCGCTGGACGCGGAGGTAGCCGACGTCGCCGACGAGGAGCGCGGCGCTTTTCGCGAGGTCGGGGATGACTTCCTCCGGCGTGCCCTGCCGGAGGCAGAAGCCGATGTCGCGCGCGGCGAGGCGTTTTTCGGTTTCGCGCAGGCCTTCGAGCATGAACCGGTAGTGCCGGCCGTTCGCGCCGGGGAAGGCCGTTAGCGCGAAGCCGACGAGCGTCGGCAGGTGCAGGGCGTTGGCCTGTTCGATGGCGTATTCCAGCGCTGGATTCCATTCCGCGCGCTGCGACTGTTGCATCCAATAGAGGACGAACTTGCCCCGCGCCGGCGGGCGGTCGTCCTGGCGGTGGATGCGGGCGTCGTGGATCATGCTTCTTTCTCTACCCTTTTGGTCAGGCCGGCGCAAACCGGATTCCGGCGCCGGCCCGCGCGGCAATGCCCGGTCTCGGGGATGGATCAAAGGTCGGTGAAGAGGGATTCGGCGGGGAGGCGCGACTTGGGAAGGGCGGCGTTCCAATCGCCGGAACCGGAAACGCCGAGGGCGACGAGCGCCACGGCGCGCAGGCCGCGGGCGGCCAGGCCGAGTTCGGCGTCGAGGAGGTGGGCGTCGAACCCTTCCATGGGGCAGGCGTCGAGGCCGAGCGCGGCGGCGCCGAGCAGAAAGGCGCCCAGCGCGAGGTAAACCTGTTTTTCCATCCAGTGGGAAACGTCTTGGCGGATGCGCCGGTGCGACTCGACGTAGGCCGCGCGGCCCTTGCGCTGTTTTTCCATGTCTTCGGCGAGGGGAAAGCGGCCGTCTTGCTGTTCCTGGGCGAGGATGGCGGCGAGATGGGCGTCGTCCATGTCGGCGCGGACGCAGAAAACGACGACGTGGGAGGCCTGGCGGATTTTAGGGGCGTTGTAGGCGTAGGGGCCGACGGCGGCGGCGGCGAGCCGCGCCTTGCCGGCGGCACTGGCGGCGACGACGAAATGCCACGGCTGGGAATTGACGGAAGAGGGGCTGTGGCGCAACAGGACGCGGAGCTGGTCGAAGACGGCTTCCGGGATCGTTCCGTTCGGATCGAAGTCCTTGGCGGTGCGGCGGGTCGTGGCGAGTTTCGCGAGGTCCATGGTCGGTCTCCTGATGCGGAGAAACCTAGCGGAGGAACGCAGGCGGGACAAGCTTGGAGCGGAGGCTCACTCCTCTTTGGCGGCGAGCCATTGCTCGGCCTCTTCCCACGTGTGGAAGACGGCGGATTTCTTGGTCGCGTGCGGGGAGCATTCGCGGAGGGAGCCATACATCCGCCCCAGGCCGAAATGGACGTCCTGCGACGCGATGATGACCAGCTTGGCATTCCGGTCCGCGCGATCCGCGGCGGCGGCGACGTCCGCCAGCTTCTTCAGGCTGGCGGAAGTGATGTCCCGCAGACGATCGACCGCGGTCCCGTCGAACACTTCATCGTAGTCCGGGTATCGTCCGGCTTCCTTCTGGTAGGCGAACAAATCGCGGTCCTCGAGCGTGCCCGCGGCGACGCCGACGACGCGCCGCCGCTCGTGATCGATCTGGATCATGATTGACATGTGTTTGCTTTTTACGGCAAAGGCGGCGATCGGTCAAATAAAGATCCGATGAAAATCATTAGCCCCGGGTAAAGTATTCGTTCAGGCGCGGGGCGGCGGGCAGGTCGCGGATCGCGCGGATGATCTCGTGGTCGGCCTTGGAGAAGGGAAAGTCGTCGAAGCGGTCGCGGGTGGTCCAGGCGTGGCCGGCGCAATCGACGTGGCGCGGCCGGCCGGACCGGATGCGCGCGAAGTGGGCGTGCAACTCGATGGTGAAGTGGCTGTAGGCGTGGTGGACGGTGACGAGATGCGGACCGACCTCGATGTTCAGTCCCATTTCCTCTTTCAGTTCGCGGGCGATGCACTGGGGCATGGTTTCGCCCTCGGCGATCTTGCCGCCGGGAAATTCCCACAGGCCGGCGAGCATCCCGCCCTCCGGCTTGCGCTGGGCGACCAGGATCTGGTTCTTGGCGTTGAGGATGACGGCGGCGCCGACGACTTTGTGGGGCACTTTCATTTTCTTCTTCTTGTTCGGGAAGGCTGCGGTGTTGTTGGATTTCGCGGCGCGGCAGACGCCGCGCAAAGGGCATGCGGGACAGCGGGGATTCCGCGGGGTACAGACCAGCGCGCCCAGTTCCATCCAGGCTTCGTTGGTCGCGGCCGGCCGATCGCGCAGGAGAAGGTCGTCGGCGAGGCGCTGGAGTTTTTTCTTCGTGGCCGGCAGGCCGACGTCGTCGGGCAGCGCGAGCAGGCGGGCAAAGACGCGGATGACGTTGCCGTCGAGGACGGCGCAGGGGTGGCCGAAGGCGAAGGAAGCGATGGCGGCCGTGGTATAGGGGCCGAGGCCGGGAAGCGCGGCGAGGGCTTCGGGATCGGAGGGGAGTTGGCCGCCGTGGTCGCGGACGAGGATTTTCGCGGTCTTGTGGATCTGGCGGGCGCGGGAGTAGTAGCCGAGGTTTTCCCAGAGCTTGAGGACGTCCTGCAGGGGTGCGGCGGCGAGAGCGGCGGGATCGGGGAACCGGGCGAGGAAACGGCGGAAGTAGGGGATGACGGTATCCACGCGCGTCTGCTGGAGCATGATTTCCGAGATCCAGACGGCATAGGGCGGCCGAGGCTCGCTGCGCCACGGCAAGTCGCGCGCGTTCTGCGCGAACCACGGCAACAGGCGGCGGCGAATGGCCGGGCGCAGGCGATTGACTGTTGGATTGGACATGTGGCGAGAAGAATAGCCGGACATAGGGGCGGAGCAAAGGAAGAACGACGAACGAGTTCCGCACTTCTTTGAGTTTTCAGTTTATGTTGATAGCCACAGTGATAAGATTGTGAACGAGGGCAGACTCCAATGAAAATGATGATCGCAATAATGATGCTGTTTCTGTCGGCCAATTCGGTCTGGGCCCAGCCCACGGTGCGCACGCGGGCGACGTTCGTGGTGCGCGATGACCTGGGGCAGCCTGTGCCTAAGGCGCTCATCGAGGGCGGGTTTTACGATGTCACCGACTCCGGCGCGCGCGACCGATTCAAGAAATTTACGGATACGAACGGGATGCTCGTGGTCAAGGGCCGGGCCATGATCGGCGTTGGGGGACTTGTCACCGCCGATGGGCACTACCAGACGATCACAAGCGTGCCCTTGGAGTACGACCAATTGATGACTCTGCGCCGTTGGGACGTCGAGGTGCCGGTGCTGTTGAAGCGCATCCGGAATCCGATCCCGATGTTTTACAAAAGAGTCTCGTACCAAAAAATTCGCGGCACAAGCAATGACAAGAGAGGGCTCCATGTTTTGAGCAGTTTAGTCGGTTATGACATGTTGGTGGGCGACATGGTTGCCCCATTTGGCAACGGCAAGGTGGTGGATTTGGAATTCAACTGGAAGATGACGATTCTAACTACAAATGGGTGGGGAGGGGCTGTCGACGGCGACTCAATTTTCGAAGTCCGAATGACGAACGGTGTAGATGGCATATGCCGGGGCGATCCGGACGGATCGGCAGATGGGCATATCGGGAGCAGGTTCCGTTCCGCCTACGAGGCACCGGAGTTGGGATATACCAACTCTATTTCGTATTACCATCGTTATCGCGGAACGGAGCGGGACACCAACGACGATCAACACGACTTGTATTATTTCCGGATCCGGACGCAGACGAACGAACTGGGCCAGGTGACCAATGCGCTCTACGGGAAGATCGAGGGACAAATCAACGAGAGATTTGCATATTTCCTGAACCCGACGCCGAACGACCGGAACATGGAGTTCGATCCGAAGCGGAACCTGATCGCGAACCTCACGGATTTCGAGGAGGTCCGGGAACCGTAGTAAAAGGATGGGCCAGTTATGGGGCAAGCCTAGACACTAGGCATTAGGTTCGCAATGTCTAGTGTCAAGGTCTGACCTTGGCGGCGGCCTGGCGGTAGAATTTTGGCTTTGGGAAGATGTTGTGCGGGGGGGAGGGGGTGGCCTATACTGCGCCGCAGATGAGATTCTTGAGTCAAATCGGCGCCGGGGTGCTGGGGCGGCTGGGACGGGCCGCGCGGACGACGGCGGTGGTCTGGGCGGTGGCGGCGCAAGCCGTGCGCCCCGCCACCTGGACCGCGCCGATGCGCAACGTGCTGGCGCGGCAGGTGCTCTTTACGGGGCTGGAGGCGACGGGATTCGTTTCGATGATTGCGCTGATCGTGGGGACGTTGGTGGTGGTGCAGGCGCAGTTCTGGCTGATGCGGCTGGGACAGGCCGCGCTGATCGGGCCGATCCTGACGGCCGTGGTATTGCGGGAACTGGGACCGCTGCTGACGAATTTCGTGGTGATCGCCCGCAGCGGAACGGCGATCTCGACGGAACTGGCGAGCATGAAGGTGCACGGGGAAGTGCGGGCGCTGGACGCGATGGGCATCGATCCATTCATCTATCTGGTGATTCCGCGCGTGCTGGGCGTGGCGGCGTCGACGTTCTGCCTGACGATCATCTTTTTGGCGGTGACGTTCATCGGCGGGTTCCTGTGCCTGTGGGTGATCGAACTGGGCGACGTGGACATCGGGCTCTTTTTCGACAACATCATCGGGGCGATCGGCATCCGGGACGTGTTCAGCCTGCTGGCGAAGTCGATCCTGCCGGGCATGATGACGGGCGCGATCTGCTGCGACGAAGGACTGGCGGTGGGCGCGGCGGCGACGGAAGTGCCGATCGCGGCGACGCGCGGCGTGATGCGGTCGGTGGCGGCGCTGTTCGTGACGTCGCTGCTGATTTCGCTGATGGCGTATCTGTAGGAACCGGAATGGGCGAAAACGAATCCAGCGAGTTGATCCGGGCGGAGGCCGTGCAAGGGGCGTCGAACGGGCCGGCGTGGAATTTTTTGGTGCCGCGCGGCGGAGCGCTGTGGATTCCGGACGGGGGCGATTCGGAAATGGCGTGGCTGGACTGGCTGACGGGCATCGAACCGCCGCCGGCGGGCCAGGTGTTCTGGAAGGGCGTCGAGTGGCGGGACCGGAGCGCAGACGAATCGTCGGCGGAACGGGGCCGGATGGGCTGCACGTTCGCAGCGGGCAGCCTGCTGGCGAATCTAGACATGGACGAAAACGCGTGGCTGCCGGCGCGCATGCACCGCCGGGAAGGGGCGGCGGCGGCGATCGAGCGGTGGGCGTGCTTTTTCGGAGTCTGGCCCTTGCCGGCGGAACGCGCGCCTCTGGTGCGCGAACGGGATCGGCGGAAAATCTTGTGGGTGCGGGCGTTTTCGGGAAATCCGGAGGCGCTGGTGCTGGAACGGCCCTTGCGCGACGTATTGCCGGAAGACCGCGCGTTGTTTCTGGAGGCGGTGCGGCAGGTGCGCGCGGGCGGCGGCGCGGTGGTTTGGCTGGATGAAACTTTGGACGCGGAGACGCAGGCGGCGCTGGCGCCGCTGGCGCGCGCAGCGCCGGAAACGGCGTGAGGAGCGGAGCATGGCGAAGAAATTCAAATTCCGATACGTGAACGAGATCGTGGGCGGCTTCGTGCTGCTGACGTTCGTGCTGCTGCTGGCCGGCGTGCTGGTGGCCGGCCACGCGCAGCATTGGTTCGAGGCGAAATACGAAATCGGCCTGAAATTCCCGGCGGAGGGCTCGATGGAAATCCAGCCGGGCGCCGAGGTGATGCTGCTGGGCGCCAAGGTCGGCAGCGTGCAGGACATCGCGGTGGACGACGATGGCCACATTTCGGGCACCATGCGCGTGCGGGGACCGTTCATGCGGTTCGTGCGGGCGGACTCGGTCGCGCTGGTGAAGAAAAAAATGGTGGTGACGGGCGATGCCTACATCGAGCTGACGCGCGGAACGGGCGCGGAACTGCCGAAATCGGGCGGGGAAATCGCCTGCGCGAAGGATACCGAGATCATCGAGATGCTCGAGGAGGCGCTGGAGGCGATCCGCAAGGAAGCCATCAATACGCTGGCTCTGATCAATGGCGCCATCGCCGAATACATGGCGCTGGGCGGCACTCTGAACGATCCGGACGGCAGTCTGCAATTGCTGCTGGCGAACGCCAACGGCCTGCTGGAAGACGTCCGCAAAGGGCCGGGAATCCCGGCGAAGATCCTGAACGACCCGGCGATGGCCAAGGACGTGGAGGACATCGTCGCGCAGGTGCAGAAGCTCATGACGAAGGTGAACGCCATGGTGGCGGAATTGCAGTCGGTGGCGGCGAAGCTGCCGCCGATGGCCGACACCGTGGGCGGCGAAGTGGACAACCTGCCCGTCGTCGTCGGCGACGCCCAGGCGCTGATGCGCGAGTCGACCGCGCTGCTGGAGGGCTTGCAGAAGCATTGGCTGCTGAAGAAGTACATGGGGTCGGACGACGCGGTCCGCTCCGAGGAGGTCTTGGTGCCATGAGAACAGGGGACAGGAGACAGGGTTCAGGGTTCAGGGGAAGCTGGGTTGCTGTCCTAGCGGTCGTGTTGGCGGCGGGCTGCGCGTCGCCGAAGGCTGCGCAGTTCACGGATGCGGACTGGGTGTCGCATTCGACGACGGGGCGGGGCGCCTACGAGCGCGGGGATTACCGCCGCGCGGCGGAGGCCTATGGCCGCGCGGAACAACGCGCGCGGGCGCTGGACGACGCCGACGCCTTGGCGGTGGCCGCGGTGAACCGCGCGACATGCCTGCTGGCCGACGGAAAGGCTGTCGATGCGAAAGCGGGCATCGACGAAGCGCTGGCAGACGCGCGAATCGGAAAAGTGCGCCGCGCGGAGCTGCTCGTGGCCGCCGCGCGCGCGGAATTGGCGCTCGGAAACTCCGACGAAGCCATCGTCCGCGTTGATGAAGCGCTGAAGCTGGAGCCTCCGCCCGCGCTGAAGGCGCAGGCGTTGCTGGCGAAGAGCGGCGCGGAACTGGCCAGGGGGAATCCGACGGCGGCGACGAAAGCGCTAACGGACGGAATGTCCGCGAAGGAATGGAAAGGGCTGCCGATATCGCTGCAGGCGGATCAGGCGGCGCTGCGCGCGCAAATCGCGGTCGCGGAGAAAAAGCCGGCGGTGGCCATGGTCATGCAGGACGAGGCGGCGACCTTGTGGAAAAAAGCGGATCGTCTGCCGGACATGGCTCGCGCCCTGGCCGAGGCGGGGCGGCAAGCGCAGGCCGCGGACGATCTCGCGGGCGCCTGCGACCGGTTCTATCGCGCCGCGCGCAGCCTGTGGGCGCAAGGACTCCAACCCGAGGCGGTGCGCGCCCTCGAAGAAGGGGTAAAAGCAGCGGAACAGCTTGACGACGAGGCGGTTGCGAAGAAAATAGCGGCCTTGTTTGTAACTTTTAAAGATGACCAGCGACTTGAAAAATAGCAAACCCCGGAGAATGGGCATGAAAAAATGGATCCTGATTTGTTGCGCGGCGCTGATGGCGACCGGCGCGTGGGCGGCCAAGGAAATGAGCGTGCAGGTGCGCGACGGTCAGTTGCGCAACCGCGCGTCGTTCTTGGGCGCGGTGGTCGGCACGGTGGCCTATGGCGACCGCGTGACTGTCAACCAGACCCAGGCAGGCTGGTGCGAGGTGTCGCTCGCCGGAAAAACCGGCTGGATCCACGAGTCGGCGCTGACCCCGAAGAAAGTGGTGCTGGCTTCGGGCACGGCGGACGCCCGCGTCCAGTCGGTCGGCAGCGAAGAAGTCGCCTTGGCCGGCAAGGGCTTCAGCAAGGAAGTCGAAGCGGAATACAAGAAGCAGAACCCCCAGCTGGATTTCACCTGGGTGGACTGGATGGGCCAGCAAACGGTTTCGACCGAACGGCTGGTCGCATTCCTGAAACAGGGCAACTTGGCCCAATAAGGAGCGCGACATGAACAAGATTTCGACGACTCTTCAAGTGGGCATCGCGGCGGCGGCTCTGGCGCTGGCGTGGATGACGGCGGGCTGCGAGATGGTCAACCAGGCGACGTCGATCGCGGCCGACGTGGCGGCCGGCACCGGCGTGATCACCCAGGACCAGGCGGAAAGCACGAAGCGCGTGGGCACCGCCGTGACGAAGACGTTCCAGGACATCACGCCGGAACAGGAATACTACATCGGCCGCACCGTGGCGGCGACGGTCCTGACGAGCTACAAGGCCCAAGCGGACAAGGACCTGAACGCGTACCTCAACGAAGTGGGCCAGGCCTTGGCGCAGTTTTCGACCAAGCCGGAAACCTTCGGCGGCTACCATTTCCTGACGCTGGATTCGGACGACATCAACGCCTTCGCGGCGCCGGGCGGGCTGATCCTGGCGACGCGCGGCTTGCTGAAGTGCTGCCAGACGGAAGACGAATTGGCCGCCGTGCTGGCGCACGAAATCGGGCACGTCGAAAAAGTGCACGGACTGCGGGCCATCAAGACGGGCCGTCTCAATTCCGCGCTGACGATCCTGGCGGTCGAGGCCGGGAAAAACCTGGCCGGCGAACAGCTGGGCGAGGTGACCAAGGCCTTCGACGAGTCCATCAACGACATCTCCTCGACGTTGTTGAACAGCGGCTATTCGCGCAAACTCGAATGCGAAGCGGATGCGGCGGCCGTCGCGATCCTGAAGCAGGCGGGCTATACGCCCGGCGCGCTGGTGGCCATGCTCGAAAACATGGCGAAGAACTGGGATGCGTCGCGCAAGGATTTCGCAGCGACGCATCCGGCGCCGGCAGACCGCATCAAGGAACTCCAAAAAATCGGCGTGACCTCGTCGACGGCTTCCTCCAATTCCCGCCAGCAGCGGTTCCTGGCCGCGACGAAGTCGCTCTAGGCGATGGGGCGGCTCAACAAGAAGGTCGCGTACGGCCTGTTGGCCGGCGCGCTGGCGGCCGTCTGCGTGGCCGCGCTTGACCAGACCGGACTGGCCACGCGCTGGGACAATCCTCTGGCCGATTGGCGCGCGCGCCTGCTGGCGAAGCCATCCGCCGCCACGGACAAGGTGAAACTGATCTTGCTGGATCAGGAAAGCCTGGACTGGGCCAGCCAGAGCATGGGGTTGTCGTGGCCTTGGCCCCGGGAAGTCTATGGGCCGCTGCTGGACTATCTGAAGCGCAACGGCGCCAAGACGGTGGCGTTCGACGTGCTCTACACCGAGGCTTCAGCCTACGGCGTGGCGGACGACGAGGCCTTCGGCGCCGCCATCGAACGCTTCGGCAACTTCGTCGGCGCCGTCTTCTTGGGCACGCAGACGGAACAGGCGGCGATCTGGCCCGATTCCGCGAAGCCCAACCCCATCGAAATTCTGGGGCTGGATGCCTGGCTTGCGGCGCATCCGCAAGCGGCGGCGGATATCGTTTCACCGGGCGCCGCGTTTCCCGTGCCGGAACTGGCGGGCAAGGCGGCTTGGTTGGGCAACGTGAGCGCCTCGGCCGATGGCGACAGCATCTACCGTCGGGCCGCTCCGTTCCGCACGTTCGACGGGAAGGTTTTGCCGACGCTGGGCTTTGCGGCCTGGTTCGCGGGTCTCGGCAAAGACGCGGGCGCGATCTCGCTGGAGGCCCAGGCGCTGGTCGTCGGCGGCCGCCGGATCCCGCTGGATGCCGCCGGACGGATGATCTTGAAGTACCGGGGCCCGACGCGGACCCATCAGGCTTTCGGCGCGGCGGCCGTGATCCAGTCGGAACTGCGGCTGCTCGAAGGCGGGGAACCGCCCATCCGGGATGGCAGCGTGTTCAAGGATGCCCACGTTTTGTTCGGCTTCAGCGCGCCGGGGTTGAAGGATCTGCGCCCTTCGCCGATGGACAAAGGCTATCCCGGCGTGGAGATCCATGCGACGATGCTGGACGACCTCTTGGCCGGCGATTTCCTGCGCGACGTGCCGGCGCCCGCGGTCTGGCTGTGGGTGCTGCTCTTGGCGATGGCGGCGGGCGTGGCCGCCGCTTCGGCGCGCAACGGCTGGCAAAGCGCGGCGGCGGCCGTCGCGCTGATTCCGCTGCCGGTGCTGGCCGGGCTGGCGGCGTGGCAGGCCGGATTCGTCCTGCCGGCGGCCGGCGCCATGGTCGGCGTCGGCTTCGCGCTGATGGGCGGGGCCGTCGTCAACTTCGTGCTGGAAGGCCGCCAGAAGATGTTCATCAAGGGCGCCTTCAAGCACTACCTGAGCGCCGACGTGATCGAGCAGATCATGCGCGATCCCGGCAGCCTGAAGCTCGGCGGCGAACGCCGCGAATTGACGATCTTCTTCTCCGACCTGCAGGGATTCTCGACGATTTCGGAACGCCTGGGGCCGGAAGACCTGACGAAGCTGCTGAACGACTACCTGTCCGACATGACGGACATCATCCTCGAAGAAGGCGGCACTTTGGACAAGTACGAGGGCGACGCGATCATCGCGTTCTGGAACGCGCCGCTGCACCAACCCGACCACGCGGTGCGGGCCGTGCGCGCTTCGGTGCGCTGCCAGCGCAAGCTGGCGGAACGCCGCGCCGAGTTCGAGCAGCGAACCGGCGCGGTGCTGAAAATGCGCATCGGCCTGAACACGGGCGCGGTCGTGGTCGGCAACATGGGCTCGAGCAACCGCTTCGACTACACGGTGCTGGGCGACGCGGCGAACCTGGCCTCGCGGCTCGAGGGCGCGAACAAGGCTCTGGGCACCTACATGATGGTGGCCGAATCGACGTGGTCGCAGACAAACGGCGCCTTCCCCGGGCGCGAACTGGGGCAGCTGCGCGTGGTGGGCCGCAAGACGCCGGTGCGGGTGTACGAGGCGACCGGTCTCGCCGGCGAAGCCCAGGCCGCCGCGAACGCGGCCTTCGAAGCGGCGCTGGCGCAAGCGAAGGCGGGGCAGTGGACCGCTGCGGCGGAAGCGTTCGAGAAACTGGGCGACGAAGCGGCAGCGAAAACCTATGCGGCGAAATGCCGCGCGCTGGCGGCGGCCGGCGCGGACGCGGCTTGGGATGGCATCTGGAATTTGACCGAGAAGTGAGGACGGCGGCATGAAGGTTTTCCTGGGCGGTGCGCGCGGCAGTTTTCCGGTCTCGGAAGCGGCCCAAACGCGCTATGGCGGCGACACGTTTTCCCTGCTGGTCGAAGGGCGGGACGGCGAGCAGGCGCTCATCGACGCCGGCAGCGGCGTGCGGCATCTGCGCGGCCGGCTGAAGGCCGGCGGAACGCTGTTTTTCACGCATACCCATCTGGACCATCTGGTCGGATTGCCGATGCTGGCGCAGGTCTGGCCGAAACGGCTGGTGCTGCCCCGGGGCGGACTCGCCGCCGTCTTGGCCCACGTGTTCGCGCCGCCGGTGTGGCCCGTGAAATTGCCGCCGGCGGAATGCGCCGCGCCGGCGGAACCGCAGGAAATCGGCGGCCTGAAAATCAGCTGGCAGGCGGTGGCGCATCCCGATGGCTGCGTCGCCTACCGCGTGGACGAGCCGGCGACCGGCGCATGCCTGGTGGTGGCGACGGACGTCGAGTGGGCGGCGATGACGCCGCGCGCGCAGGACGCGTTCGCGCTGTTCGCGCGCGGCGCGGACCTGCTGGTGTTCGACGCCCATTTCCGGCCGGAAGAATACGCGGCGCACAAGGGCTGGGGCCACAGCACCTGGGCCGACGCCGCGGAGGCCGCGCGCCGCTGCGGCGCGCGCAAGCTGTGGCTGATGCACCATGCGCCGGACCGCACCGACGAAGAAATCGACGCGATGGCCATCGAGGCGACGGCGGCGTTCAAAGGCGCCGTTTTCCCGACGGTCGAAACCATGACGGAGATCTTGCATGAATAGCGCGTTGTTGTTCCGGTTTGCGGAGGGCGCGACGTTGATCCTGGTGGCGCTGGCCGCGCTGGGGCTGGCCTTTTGGCCCCGCCGCCGGTTGGCGCGGATGTCGGGCGGGGCGAAAACCAAGGGCGGAAAATGGTTCTGGGCGGCGCTGGAATGCGCGGTCTTCCCGGTTCTGGCGCTGGGGCTGGGGTGGGCGGCGCTGCGGCTTCCGGAGGCGATGGGCGTCTCGTGGGCGGATCAATTTCCGGCCTCCCACCGTTCGGCTTGGCGCCTGTTCTGGCTGGTGATGCTGACGTTCAATTTCGCCGAAACGTCGCTGCTGCAGATCCTCGCCTGGGGCGGCAAGACGCTGCCGGCCTTGCTGCGCGGCGTGCTCCGGGTGGGCATGACGGCGCTGGCGGCCTTTTTCGTGCTGCGGTTCGAACTGGGGTGGAACATCACGCCGCTGCTGGCGTCCACCGCGCTGGTCACGGCGGTGGTCGGCTTCGCGCTGCAGGGCGTGCTGGGCAACCTGTTGGCCGGCATGTCGCTCAATCTGACCGGATCGCTGGCGCCGCGGGATTGGGTGGGCATCGACGATCTCGAAGGACAGGTGGACGAGATGAACTGGCGGGAGACCTGGGTGGTCACCCTCGAAAACATCCCGGTCCGCATTCCCAACAGCAAGGTGGCGGATGCGCGCATCCGGCACTTGAGCCGCCCGGCGGGGCCGCGGCGGTGCTCCATCTTCGTGGATGCCAGCTACGACGACGCGCCGGACGCGGTGATCGAAGCCCTGCTGGCCGCGGCGCAAGCGGTGCCGGAGGTTTGCCGGACGCCGGAGCCCGTCGCCTTCGTCCTGGACTACAAGAGCTATGGCATCGGCTACGAACTGCGCATCTGGCTCGACCGCTATCCCCAGCGCAGTCCGATCATGGGCGAGGTCCGCCGCCACGTTTGGTACCAGTTCAGCCGCCGCGGCATCCAGATCCCGTATCCGGTGACGGACCAGGTCCTGAACGATTTCATGCAGCGCGCCATCGTTCCGGCGGTTCCTCCGGCGGAAGATCCGGACGCCAAACGCCGCGCGGCGGGCCTGTTGCGGAGCGATTTCGCGCGGAAGGTGCTGGTCGGCGCCGACGGCAAGCTCCTGGTGCCCGAAGACGAGCTGTCGGCCTGGGCCGGGCGCTTGTCGAGCCAGCTCTACGGCCGGGGCGAGATCCTGTTCCGGCAGGGCGATCCGGGCGAGTGCTGCTACGTGGTGCTGTCGGGCAAGCTGGACGGGCGCATCCGGCACCGGGATTCGGGCCAGACGACGGCGTTCGAAGTGGGCGCCGGCGCGGTGGTGGGCGAAATGAGCCTGATGACGGGCCTGCCGCGCATGGCCGAGATCTCGGTGAAGGAATCGGCGGAGATGCTGAAAATTCCGGCGCCGGAATTCGCCGAATTGCTGGGGAAACACGCCGGGCTGGTCGAGCAGATGAGCCAGCTGGTTTCGGAGCGCGCGCAGCAGAACCGCAAGCAGGTCGAAGAACTGCTGGCGGCCGGCGGCGCTCCCGCGGACCAGGCGCTTTCGCGCGACGGCATCCTGAAGCGCTTCTGGCGGCTGCTGGGCGGCGCGGCCGGTAAAACGCGGTGAACCCGGCGCCGTTTTCCGGTTGATTCGGCGCGGCGGGAGACGGATACTATCCACGAAGGATGGCGGGAATCCTCCGCCGTCGGACAAGAGGTGGCTGATGAACGTGGTCGGCGTGATTCTGGGTGGTGGCGAAGGCAAGCGGTTGCAGCCGTTGACGCGCGACCGGTGCAAGCCGGCCGTGCCGCTGGCAGGCAAGTACCGGCTGGTGGACATTCCCGTCAGCAACTGCATCAACAGCGGCATCC
>CAZECJ010000063.1:0-15956 GCA_964510645.1 uncultured Verrucomicrobiota bacterium
CGCCCATGTGCGGCGCGTTCGCCTCGGGATTCAGGATGTCTTCGTAGCCCAGGCGGGCCTCGCCGAGCACCTGCGGTTCCAGCACGAAGGTCACCCAGTCCGCCGCGCCCTTGCCCTGCACCAGGCACTTGCCGCTTTGATACAGCACGATCTGGCAATCCTCGCCCTCCGCCGCCGCGAGCGCGTATTCCACCCGCCGGGCCCGGTAGTTGCCCTCCCGCAGGATCCGCGCCGCCGCGTCCATCTGCGCCGGGGTCAGCTTGATCGTGTACGAATTCTTCTTGTCGGTCATGGTGCGGACCCTAGCAGACCATGTCCCCGCTTGGCAACCGGGCGCATCTGCGATTCGACGCGCGCGCGCGTTCTTCCATCCATGACGAGCCTCATCTGGAGGGGCAGGCTCCGTCCTGCCCGCGCCCCCATCCTCGGCGGTTCCATGCCCACGGGCAACACGGAGGTTGCCCCTCCGGATCGCAGGTGCGCCGGCAACCGCCCGGCCATTGACATTCCGTTTTGCGCGGCATAGAGTCAGGAGCTGAAGATGCGCGCCCGCGATGCCCGCTGCGCGCGAAAGACCGGAGAGTTCCACATGAGAAAACCGCTTCTGTTCCTGGCCATTTCCGCCCTGCTCGTCCTGTCCGGATGCGCCTCCCTCGAGGGCCAGGACTACGGCGCCGACCCCACGTCCGACGAAGGCATCGCCGCCCTCGCCAACAGCCGCCTCAACGGCGACTCCATGGTCGGCAGCGCCACCCTGAGCGCCAGCGTCGACAACGGCCTCGCCACGCTCTACGGCATGGTGCCCAACGAAGCCACCCGGCAGCGCGCCCTCCAGATCCTCCGCGGAACGCCGGGCATCTTCGACGTGGTGGACCAGACCCGCAAGCGCTAGGCGGCCCCGCTCCGTGCGCCGCTTCCTCCACGCGTGGTTGCCTCGGTGGGGAGGAAGTACCCTGCTGGCCGTCCTGTTCGCGCTTTCCGCCGGTTGCGCCACCACCGGCCGCGAAGGCGCCGCCCGGCGGGCGTTGCGGACCGTGCCGAAAGTTCCCGAAGGCCATCTCCGCGCCGACCGCGCCATTCTCGCCGCCTTTTTCGCCGCCAACGGCACGCGCGTTTCCGACGACCAGATCGCCCGGATCATCCCGCCCGCGGCGCCCCAAGGCCGCATGGACCGCAGCGCCCTCCGGGCCGTGGCGGGCGCCCAAGGCTTCGTCCTGACGGTCGTGAAGGCCGACGAGCGCTTCCTCTGGGAAGAATTCGGGCGCAACCTGCCCCTGCTGGTCCTCCTGCCCGCCGACGTCCGCTACAGCCCCTCCGCCGCCGCGTTCATTCCCGTCGCTTGGGACCAGAACAAGCGCATCGTCGAATTGCTCGACGGCAACGGCGAAATCCAAGCCATCCCCGAAGCCTCCTTCTTCGCGCGCCGCGAGCCCCTCCGGCAGGCCGCGCTGTGCCTCGTCAAGCCCGGTGCCTTGCGCCGCATGGAGCCCTCCCGCGAGCAAAAGCTCGTCCTCGCCGACTTTTGGTTCGACCAAGGATTCTACCGCCGGGCCCACGCCGCCTATGCCGCCATCCAGGAAGAAGCCCCGACCGGCACCGTCGACGTGGAATCCCTCGTCGGCCGCGGCAACGTCCTCGTCCGGAAAGGCCGCTACAAAGAGGCCATCCCCGTCTTCCGCTCCGCCCTCGCCATCGAGCCCGACAATCCCAAGATCCTCAACAACCTCGCCTATTGCATGCTCCATGGCGGCGGCGAGCTCCTGACGGCGCTGCGGCACGCCATCAAGGCCGACCAGCTCGATCCCGAAAATCCCGTCGTTCTTGAAACGATCGGAAGCATCAACCTCTATCTGGGCGACGCTCCTCTCGCCGCCCACTATCTGGAACGGGCCTGGGCCCGCGCCCTCCGGCGCTCGCCTGAAATCCAGATCGCCATCATGGATCAGCTCGTCCGCGCCTGGATCGCCGCCGACCGCATCGATCTCGCCTGGCAGGTCGCCGACTATCGCCATCGCGCGTTTTCCGAGTATGGGTTCCCCAAAGACATCCTCCACACCTTTCCTTCCCTCCGAAAACCGGCCGATTCCCTCCCCGAAAAAAAGTGATAAAAACGCGGCCACAGGGTTGACACCCCCCCCCTCCTCCCGTATAGTGGCCGCACAAATCGGGGAACAACGGTTGCCCGATCGTTCTTTCAAACACGATTTTAACAACTTGCTGCTAACCACGCAGCAAGCAGATGGGAACAGGCGAATCCCCCCATATCGCCCCCGTCTGCATTCATCCGTGCCAGGCTACCCCCCCCCGATAATGCCTGGCACGGACCTTTTTTGCCCAAATGCGGCCAGAGGCCGCAGGGGTTCAAGGTTCACCGTTCACGGTTCAACGGTTGTAATCCGCCCCAGTCGAGTCGGTTCGTTTGGTTGTGTAGCTGGCCCCGGTGGGGCCGGCGGCTGTTCCTCCCCCCTACAGCTTCGCCGGATATTCCCCGGCCGAAACCAGCTCGCGGATCGACGCCTGCACCGTGGCCTTGTCCTCGCGATAGGTCACTCCGAACCAGCGCGACGTCGTGTCCAGCACCTTCACCGTTCCCCGCCCCGACCGGATCAGGCCATCCACCACCGACGGAATCGTGAATTCCTTTTTCGGCGAACTCCCGCCCTCCCCCTTCAGGAACGTCTCGAACGCCGCCTCCAGATCCCGGAACGCCGACGGCATGAACCCCCAGCAATTCATCGAAACGGGTTCCTCGCCCGTCAGCGCCGTGGTCGTCCCGCCTTCCGGCTCGTCCCACAGCGAGCCGTCCGCATGCCGCGTGATTTTCGTGCGCTCCTGGATGCCCGTCAGCAGGCGGTCCGCGCCGCACAGGCACACGCCGCGGCTCACGCTCCCGTGCTCGGAGAGTGTTTGGCCGAGGCGGAACGCCACCATGCAGTGGCCCGCCGCGCTCGTTTCCGCCGTCAAGTGCCCCGCCAAGGCGCGGAACGACGCCGCGCCGTAGAAATCGTCGGCGTTGATCGCCGCGAACGGCCCCGCGATCTCGTGCCGGCCCGCGCGGATGGCGTGGGCCGTGCCCCACGGCTTGGCCCGGTCCGCCGGCACCGCGAAGCCCGCCGGCACGTCGGCCAGATCCTGGAAGGCATAGGCGCAGGGAATGCGCGGCTCCCATTTTGCGCCGACCAGTTCCCGGAAGGGCTTTTCGATGTCGCGCCGGATGACGAACACGACGCGGCCGAACCCCGCGCGCACCGCGTCGAAAATGGAGTAATCCAGCACGATTTCGCCCGCCGGCCCCACCGGATCCATCTGCTTCAACCCGCCATAGCGGCTGCCCATCCCGGCGGCCAAGATCATCAACGTCGGCTTGTTCATGCGCGGAACCTTACCAAGGCCCTTCCCGCAAGAAAACCTTTTCCGGCATCCGCTCCGACGTGGTACTGTCACCGAAAATGACCCCCATAAGGAAAACCATGAAAACCTCGCTCCGCCTCTTCGCCGTCCTCGCCCTTTCGCTGGCTTGCGCCGCGCCCGCTCTCGCCCAAGGCTCCGATTCGCCGCAAGGCGCCTCCCAGCCCTGGATGAAATTCGAAAAAGAACTCGGATTGCAGAGCACCTATTCCGTCGACATGGTCATGAGCGTGATGGGCATGAACATGAATTCCCGCACCGTCCGCGACGGCGGCAAGACCCGCACCGAAATGACGATGCCCTTCATGAACCTCAAGATGGTCGCCCTTGAAATCCCCGAAGGCGGCAAGTCCGTTTCCTATTCCCTGTTCCCCGACAAAAAGAAATACGTCCTCAACGAAGACGCCGGCGGCGGCGAAACCGCCGCGGCCGCGCCTACGATCGAAGAACTCGGCACCGAGACCTACGAAGGCGAGGCCTGCATCAAGCGCCGCGTCACCATGGTCCAGGAAGGCCTCCGCAGCGACATGATCATGCTGTTTTCGCCCAAGCAGAAGAACATGCCCGTCAAGACGACCCTCACCGCCAACGCCTCCATGGGCGAAGGCCAGCCCTCCATGCCCATCCAGTCCGTCATCCTCTTCAAAAACTACGACTTCTCCACCCCCGATGCCGCCCTGTTCGCCCTCCCCGCCGACTACGTCAAGGCGGCTGGAATGCAGGAGATCATGATGGAAAGCATGCCCGACATGGGCGCCCTGATGGAACAGATGAAGCAGCTGCAGCCGGCGGAATAGCGTCCCCTCCGCCTTCGGGCCGGCCGGAAACGGCCGGCCTTTTCCGCGCCCAGACCCTACTAGTACACTTCCGGCACGAAGTGCTGGTCCGTGATCGGCGGCCGCACATAGCCCTTGCGCTTCTGCCGCGGCGGCAGGCAAATCGGCTCCGGCGTCAGGTCCTTGTATTTGATCTGCTGCAGCAGGTGGTGGATGCAGTTCAGCCGCGCCCGCTTCTTGCTGTCCGCGTTCACCACGTTCCACGGTGCCTGCGGAATGTCGCAGACCTCGAACATCTTGTCCTTCGCCTTCGAGTAATCCACCCAGCGCGCCCGCGATTCGAGATCCATCGGGCTCAGCTTCCAGCGTTTCGTCGGATCCTCGATCCGCGCCTTGAACCGCTTTTCCTGCTCCTCGTCGGACACCGAAAACCAGTACTTGATCAGGATGATCCCCGACCGCACCAGCATCCGTTCGAATTCCGGACACGAGCGCAGGAATTCCTCGTATTCCGCTTCCGTGCAGAAGCCCATCACGTGCTCGACGCCCGAGCGGTTGTACCAGCTGCGGTCGAACAGCACGATCTCCCCCGCCGCCGGCAGATGCGGCACGTAGCGCTGGAAATACCACTGGGTCTTTTCCTTGTCCGTCGGCGTGCCCAAGGCCACCACGCGGCAGATGCGGGGATTCAGGCATTCCGTGATTCGTTTGATCGCGCCGCCCTTGCCCGCCGCGTCGCGCCCCTCGAAAATCGCCACCACCCGCAGGCCCTTTTGCTTGACCCATTCCTGCAGCTTCACCAGTTCCACCTGCAGCTTGGCCAGTTCCTTGTCGTAGTCCAGCTTCTTGGCCTTCTTCTCGCCCTTGTTCGCCTTCATGCGCTGCTCCTCCGCGGCGTCCGCCCGCACTTTTATCCTAGCCCCCTTGCCCTTTCCTGCAAAGCCCCGATTTGCCCCGGCGCGGGGAATCGCGGCGCGCGCCCATTCCCCCATTCCTGCCAAATCCGGGAATTATGTTATTTATAAATAACATATATGGTATTTGTAAATCAGCGGAAGGCGATTTTCCGCGAAACAAAGGGGATTTCGGCGATTTTCCACATGTGGCGGAAGTGGTTTCCACGGCTCGCAAGCCCGGCAAGCCGCGATTCCCCGCACCCGCGACGGCGGCTATTCCACCGCGATCTGCACCTGGTCGCTGAGCCCCCGCGCCGTGCTGCACACGATCTGGTGCGTACCCCGCTCCAGCGGCCAAAACAACGGCCGGCCGACCTGCGATTTTCCCACAGGCTTGTCGTCCACGAACCAGTGCAGCACTTCGCCCGTGCGGTCGCTCGCCGCGTCCAGCGCGAGCCGCTGCGCGTCCACGTCCAGATCCGCCAGCCACCGGTAGGTGCTGCCCCGCGCCGGCGCGAGAATGCGCACGGCCTCCGCCGGTTCCTCCGGCGCCGGCGCCGCGCGCCGCGCCAGGAACGACGCCACCGCCGCCGGCCAAACATCCTCCGGCCCGGCGCGGTGCACCGGGCAGATTTCGCGGCGCGACACCTGCGCGATGGCCCAATCCTCGATCCGGTGCGCGCAATGCGGTCCCGGCGCGCAGCCGCTGGCCGCGCACATCGCCCGCGGCTCCACTCCCGCCGGCCGCGCGAACCACGGCCCGGCGTTGTCCGGATACAGCCGCCGAAACAGATCCCACGCGATGGGCGTCGCGGTTTTGCGGCCCACCAATTCGTCCGCGGCCGATCCGTCCGGATTCCCCACCCAGACGCCGATCACGTACTCCGGATTCCAGGCCACCGTCCACGCATCGCGCAGCCCGGCGGAAGTGCCCGTCTTCCACGCCATCGGCGGCAGCCGCACGTCGGCGGCGTGGCCCGTCGTGTCCATCGCGCGCTCGTCGCCCCCGAGCATGTCGCTGACCAGCCAGCAGGCTTCGGGCGAAAACACCGGCTTCGGCGCCGGCGGTTTTCCGGACTCCACGAACCGCGCGGGTGCCCAAGCCCCGCCGCGCGCGAAACACGCATAGGCGTTCGCGAGGTCCAGCAGCCGCACTTCCGCGTTGCCGAGCACGAGCCCGAGGCCATAGTGCGCCGCCGGCCGGTCGATCGTCGCCAGCCCCAGCTCCCGCAGCGTCGCCCAGAATCGCTCCGGCCCCACGCGGCGTTCGATTTCGATGGCCGGCAAATTCAGCGAGGCCACCAGCGCGTCGCGCACGCTGACGAGCCCCCGGCAATCCCGCGCGAAGTTGCGCGGGTCGAGGTCGCGGAACCGCATCGGCACGTCGGGAATCACCGTCGCAGGCGTGGCCAGCCCGCGGTCGAGCGCCAGCGCATAGGCGAAGGGCTTGAGCGTCGAACCCGCCGCGCGCGGCGCGACCGCGCCGTTGACCTGCCCGGCCTGCCGTTCGGCGAAATAGTCCGGCGAACCCACCAGCGCCCGCACCGCGCCGGTCTTCACCTCCAGGACCACGACGGCTCCGCCGGCGACGGAACCGCCGTCGAGATGGCGGCGCAAGATCTCTTCCGCCATCCGCTGCAGGTCGCCGTCGAGCGTCGTGCGGACGGTGGCGTCGGCTTCCGCGCGCGCCGGCACGCCGACGAGATCGCAGAAGTGCGGCGCGCGGAACGGATATGTTCCGGGCCGCGCCGCCAGCGGCTGCGCCAAGGCTTCGGCGCGCTCCGGCGCCGTGATAAATCCGCAGGCCTCCATCCGTTCCAGCACGTACGCCTGGCGTTTTTTCGCCGCTTCCGGATGCCGGTCGGGCCGCAGGCGCGACGGCGATTGCGGCAGGCCCGCCAGCAGCGCCGCTTCCGCGAGGCTCAATTCCGCCGCGCCTTTGCCGAAATACCGGCGGGCCGCCGCCTCGATGCCCACGAGGTTGCCGCCGAACGGCGCGCGGTCGAGGTATTGCGCCAGGATTTCGCGCTTCCCCAGCCGCCGTTCCAGCTGCAGCGCGCGGAAGGCTTCGATGGCCTTGGTCGGCAGCGTCCGGCGCCGGGGCTCCAGCAGGCGGATCACCTGCGTCGAAATCGTCGACGCCCCCGACACGCGGCGCCCGCCGGCGAGGTTCTGCGAAACGGCGCGGACCAGCGCCCAGCCGTCCACGCCCGGATGCGTCCAGAACCGCCGATCCTCCGAAGCCACCATCGCTTTCGCGATCCAATGTTCCGGCGCCGGGACGTAGCCGGGACGGCAATCGAACCCGCCCGCCGCCAATTTCACGCGCAGCGGCTCGCCGTTCCGGTCCGTCAGCACCGCCGAAGCATCCAGCCGCGCCAGCCGCTCCCCGGGAAACGGAATCCAGCGCACCGCCGCGAAAAACGCGGCGGCCAGAACGGCGCCGGCCAGCGCCGCCCTTTTCGCCCACGCTGGAACCCGTTTCCTCACGGCACCACGCGCACCTGGCCGCCCACGCCCACGCCGCGGATTTCCGGCTCGTACATGCCCGACACCGTCGTCGGCGGCAACGCGTAGGTCCCCGGCGTCGTCGCGCGCACCGCGTAGTGGAAGGTGGCCCGGTCCTGGATCGCCCCGGTGAAAATCAGCATCCGGTCGTCGCGCGCCTCGCGGTGCCGGTCGCCTTCGTTCTTCTCGCGGAGCCAGCCGAACTGCTGCGACGTCGCCAGATTCGGATTCTCGATCTCCCACCCCGCCGGCAGGAGGTCCTCGATCACCAGCTGGTCGAGCCGGCGGCCTTTCGGATCCACCGCCAGCCGCACCACGATCAGTTCGCCTTGCGGCAGCTCGGCCACGTCGAGGACGTTTCCGGCGCCGTCGAGGAATTCGCGCTGGATGGAAACGTTTTCCGACTGCTCCGGTTCGGGTTCGGACGAAACGCCTTCGAACTGCGCCCACAGGTACAGCTTGCCTGGACCGTCGTTCTTCACCGTCGCCGCGCCGCCGGCGCCGGGCGCGAACGACCACGGCACGTCGTTCGTGCCGGAGAACGCGCGGACTTCCCCGCCCGGCAGCGCCAGCGTGCCGCCGAAGGGCTGTTCCTCGTCCGGCAGGTGCCGCGCCAGCTTGCCGAAGGCGAGCAGCGCCAGCGCGTCGTCCTGCGTATTGCCCCAATGTCCGTCGCGCTGCCGGTCGCGCAGGTATTGCGCCAGCCGCGCCACGGCTTCGTTCCGCGGATCCACGTCGAGCCAGGTGGACAGCAGCAGCGCGGCATCGCGCACGTCGCTGTCCAGCAGCCGCCCCGGTACGCGCGGACGCGCCACCGGCAGCACCAGCGATTCCATCAGCGGCAGCGCCTGGCGGGGTTCGCCCGCCAGCAGCAGCGCGGAGGCCGCATGCGCGCGCGCCGCGAAATTCAGCCGGGCGGACTGCTCGCGCAGGCGCGCGTTCCAGCCGGCGTCCGGCCGCCCCGCCAGCGCGAGCACGTGGCACAGGTAGGCGCGCGCCTGCATGTCGAGGATCCGTTCGCCTTCGTCCGCGTCGGGCGAGATCGTCTGGTCCAAACGTCCCCGCACCCATTCCAGCGCCGCGTCGAGACGGTCGGCCGGCACGGCGAATCCCGCCGCCTGCGCTTCCACGAGGAAATGGACGGCGTAGAGCGAGGCGTCTTCCGCCACGCCGCGCGCGAACGGCCACAGGGAAAATCCGCCGTTCTCCTGCTGCATCGAGATCACGCGCGAAATCGCCGCCGGCACCCACGCCTCCACGTCGCCGATGGCGCGGCTGCCCGGCAGCAAGCGCGGCGCCCATTCGCCCGCGTAGAGCAACGGGAATGCGCCCGAGACCGTCTGCTCGAGGCAGCCATGCGGATAGTGCACCACGTAATCCAGCGCGCGGCCCAGCTGCAGCGACGGCAGCGCCGACAGCGTGCCCGACAGGGAAATCGACTCCGGCAGCCAACCGGCCGGCGGTTCGATCGTCGCGCTTTCGCCCGCCGCCAGCACGCGGCTCGTCGCCGCCACGCGGCTGCCCGCCGCCGGCCGCACCGCCAATTCGATCGTTTCGCGGAAGGAATCCGCGCCGGCCGCCACCTCGATCGTGCAGAGCGCCTGGCCGGGCCCCGGGCCGGCCACCAGCGGCAGCGCCACGCTCGCCGAGCCGCCGGCGGGAATTTCGACGGCCTGTTCCGCCGTTTCCGCCCGCAGCGGTCCGCCGCAGGTCGCGCGGATTTTCACCGCCAGCGGCGCGGCGCCCTCGTTGTACAGAACCGCCGTCGCCTCGCAGCGGTCGCCGATGGCCAGGAACCGCGGCAGCGAGGACTGGACGACGAGATCCCGCTTCACTTTCACCGGCGTCGACGTCGATCCCGTCTGCGCCGCGTTGTAGGCCACCGCCATCAGCCGCAATTCGCCGTTGAACTCGGGCAAATCCAGCTGCACCGATGCCTGGCCGTTCGTATCCAGCGGCAAGGCCGCCTGCCACAGCGCCACCGGCTTGAACCGGTTGGCCTTGATCGGATTCAGCCGCCGCCGCAAGGCGTCCTCGCCGTCGCCGCCGGGCGTCGGCACGCCTTCCATCTGCTCCTCCGTCACCGGCATCAGTTCGGCGTACAGATCGTAGGGCAACACGCCCAGGGCCCGCTGCGCCTCGAAGACCCGCGCGGGATCGGGCGTTTCGAACGCCGTCAGCATGCAGATCGCCTCGTCCACGGCCAGCACCGTCACCGCGCCCCGCGCGGGATTTCCCTGCGCGTCGCGCACCGTTACCGTGCCGCGGAACGTTTCCTGCGGACGCGCGGCGGCGGACGCCTCGATCGCCACCTGCAAATGGCTCGCGGGCCGTACCACCGGCAGCGCGATCGCGCCGAGCGCCCGATGCGCGCTCCAGACCGCTTCCGCCTGCGCGGGACGGATCAACGTCAGCGAGCAGTAGGCGTTGGGCGCATAGTCCGCCGTCACGGGCACTTCGAATTCGGCGGTATTCTTTTCCAGCGCAACCACGCGCGCCTCGCGCACGCGATCGGTCTCCACCGTCAGCAGCGCAGGCCCCGCGAACGGCGCGCGCACCTGCAGGCGCGCCGTCTCGCCGGGCGCGTAGGTTTCCTTGTCCCACGCCAGTTCGACGCGGCCCGGTTTCTCGCGGCTCCATGCCCCCCATTCCGCCTCCGACGAACCCGCGTGGAATTCGATCCGCGTGGACGCGCCCGAGGCCGGATCGACCGCCACCAGCATGTACTCGCCCGCGCCAGCCACCGCGAAAGCCCAATCCTGCGCCGCGCCGCCCGCGGCCAGCGTATCTTTCCGGATCTCGACGAGCTGCCGCTCGGATTTCCATTCGTAGCGCCCGTTGGAATTGCGCCGCAGCACGGAATTCCACGACACCCGCGACAGCGTCAGCACCAGCGGCTGGCCTTCCCCCACGGGCGCGCCGTCGGGCGCGACCTCGACCACCGCCACGCGCTGCGTCGCGCCCACGCGCACCGCACCTTCCCACGCGGTCTTCAAGCCGACGTAGAACGGATACGGATCGAGCAGCGAGGTTCCATAGGCCGTCACGGCGCGCCCGCCGGTTTCCAGCACCGTCGCCTGCTGCACCATCTGCAGCGCCGCCGGCGGCCGCCACGCGGCGCGGCTTTCCGCCTCGAACGAGGCGAACCCCTCCGCATCCAGCGTCTTCGTCCCCAGATTGCGGTACACGGGCGCGAAGGCCTTCTCGTCGTCGCCGAACGTCCAGCCGGGCCAGTTGGTCGGCGCGAACGGCGCGGGCTTGAATGTCGCCGCGCCGGTCGCTTTCAGGCCGCTGGCGGCGCGGCCGAACAGATGCGCCGCGCGCACCCCGAACGCGAACACGTCGCCCGCCTGCCCGCGGCCCTCCGGCGGCTTCACGTCCACGCGGATTTGCGGCGGGACGAAATCTTCCAGCGCAACCAACATTTGTCCCAGCACGGTGAAAGTACCCGGCATCGCCAGCTCCAGCCCGTAGCGGCCCGTCGGCAGATACTCCGGCAGCGCCACTTCCGCCTGCGCCGAGCCGAATTCATCCAGCTCGACCGGCACGTCCCGGAAAATGCGGCCGTCCGGACGCCGCACGCGCAGCAGCGCGGGGAACGGTTCCGGCGCCTGCATCCGGTCGTCGCGCGCGAGCGCCTGCATGAAGATCTTCTCGCCGGGCCGATAGACGCCGCGGTCGCTGAACACGGCCGCCTCCAGCTGGCCCGGCTCCAGATACGCCGCCCCGCCGAGTCCTTCGCCCTGCTCCACGCGCGGGCGCGCCAGATCCACGTAGGAAAGGTCACCATCCAGCTCCGCCACCACCACGAACGGTTCCGCCCCCTCGCTTTCCTCCCACTGCAGATTCGCGAGTCCGCGCTCGTCGGTCGCGCCGCGCGCGAGCACCTGGTTGTTGCGCGCGTAGACCGTCACCGCCGCGCCGGCCGCCGGCTGCGCCGTCCGCAGGGAATTCACCCAGACGACCGCGCCGCCCGGGAACGTCCGCGCCGCAATGCCCAGATCCGTCACCACGAGCAAGCGGCTCTCGCCCTCCGCCTTTTCCCCGCCGACTTCCAGCCAATAGACGCCGCGCGGCTCGCCGGCCGCCAGCGCGCGCAAATCCACCGCTCCGCGCGCCGCCGCCCCGTCTTTCGCGGGCGCCAGCCGGTTCGTGACCTCCCGCGCCGCGCCGTCCAGGTCCGCCGTCAGGGAGCCGTAGTAATACCCCTGCGCTTCGCGCCGGGCCAATTCGACCAGGTTGTTCGCAAACACCGGCCGCAGCCGCGCGACGAAATTTTCCAGGTTCACCGCCGATACGGGAACGGAAAGCGTCCCGCGCGGCGAGAGATACCGGCCCGGCGCCTCCATTCTCACCGCCGGCGCGGGCAGCGGGAACTGGACGGTGCGCCGGATTTCCTGCGGCAGGCTCGACCCGTTCGCCGCGGGCAGCCCCGCCTTGAAAGTTACTTCGTAGATTTCCCCCGGCTTGAACGGACCCTTCAGCACCAGCCCGCTGTGTCGCCAATGATCCACGGCCTCCACCACGTAGGCCACCGCCGGTTCCACCGACACGAAATCCGCCAGCCCGTTCGCCTCGGCGATCACGTTGAAATCCGCCCACAGCTCCGGCGGATCGAACGCCGAAACCCGCGCTTCGACCTCGCGCAGCATCAGGTTCATTTCCATTTTCAGGGAGCCATGCCGCGGCGCGTCTTCCGGCTTCGCGTCGCCCGCCGCCGGCAAGCCCGGCTCCAGCCGATAGTCGAGGGTTTCCGCCAGCACCGGCTCCGTCTCCACCATCACGGCGTTCGAGCCCGTCGAACCCATCAGCCAGTAATCCAGGTCGCCCTGTCCGGGCGCGGACAGGCGAAAAAACCGCGTCAACTGGCTGCGGTCCGGCTCGTCGCTGAACGTGAGCCGCAGCGCGACCTCGCGATCCCCCGACACGTCCACCTGCTCTACGTTCCGCAGGCGCAGGACTTTTTCGATCGGCCGGGCCGGCTCCGGCTTCTCCGCGGCGACGGGTTCCGGCGCGGCCGGCGGCGGCGCGGCGCGTTCCGTCGATTTCCACACCCCGTACGCGTTCACCAGCAAGAACGCCACCCCCAGCCAGAACCACCGGCCCCAGTCGCTCCGCACCAGCTTCGGCGCCACGACGACGGCCGCTTCCGCGGCGACTTCGGCCGCGGCTTCCGCGAACGTCTCCGGCGGATCCATCTCCGCCAGCACCCGCTCGACGGCTTCGAGGCCGATTTCGGCGCCGTCCGTCTCCAGCCGCCGCAGCGCCTCCGAAATCTGGTTCCGCAGCCCCCCCACCACGTCCTTGCGCACGCCCGCCGGCTTGTGCGCCAGATGCTTCTCCACCGCGCCGAGATAGTCCTCGACGCGCCGTTCCGCCGCCCCGCTCCACTTCATGATCCGGATTCCTTTTCCTTGTCGGACTTCAATTGTTCCAACGCGTTCGTCAACATCGGCCAATAGGCGTTCATTTCGGCGAGGCGCACCTTGCCGCGCGGCGTCAGCGAAAAATAGCGGCGCGGGGGTCCCGCGTCCGACGGCACGTCGCGCGATTTCAGGAAACCCTCCTCGCGCAGCCGCCCCAGGATGGGATAGACCGTGCTTTCCGAGACCGAGAGGTCTTCGATGCGCTGAAGCGCCTGCACGAGTTCGTAGCCGTAGCTTTCCCCCCGCCGCAGCGCCAGCAGCACGCAGTATTCCAGCAGCCCCTTCCGCAGCTGGGTGATCCACCCGTCGATCATGGTCTACTCCGCATCATGTATTACGCAATACATAATACCGAACGCCGCGTCAAGCCCGAAGGGTTTTCTGCCGTGGAAACCGATTGCGGGCGGCTACGACGGGATGAATTCGGCCATGCGCATGCCTTCGCGCTGGCGCGCGGTCCGGAAGGCGCTGCGGATCTGCTCCTTCACTTCCATGGGGCCGAGAATTCCGCGCAGTTCCAGCCGCGGCGCCGTGTCGTCCGTCGACAGCACCACCACCGTCCCCACCCCCAGCATCCGCTGGAGCATCCCCTGGGTCAGCGTCACGTCCTTCACGCGGAACAGTTCGACCTCTTCCAGGTTCTTGGCGATCAGCCCCGTCTGCACGAACAAGCGCTGCGTCGTCAAGCGATAGCGCGTGGATGCGACCAGATACCAGACCCGCAGCAGCAGGAAGATCCCCACCACGAACACGAAGAGCAGGACGCCCCAGATCATCAGCCCCAGATACGCCCGCGCCGCGGGCTTCAATTCGAAAATCGGTTTTTCTTCGGCCGGCGTCGGAGGCGTTGCACTATTTTCGCTCATGGTTTTCTCCCGATTATTTTCCTGCGGTCTTGGCCGCCAGCTCGCGGGCAAAGACGGGCAGCTGCGGATCGCGCGCGCCCATGACCAAAATCGTGTCGCCCGGCCGCGCGGCGCGCGCCAGCGCCGCGCCGAGCGCCGCGTAGGATTCCGCCGTTTCCGCGGCCACGCCGCGCGCCGTCAGCTTGTCCGCCAGCTCCTCGGAACCCACCGACCGGTTCGCCGTTCCGCCCGCGTCGTACACGGGCAGAAGCCACAGCTTGTCCTGCGCGCGGCAGACCGACGCAAACGCATCCGCCAGCGGTTCCATCATCGCGCGCAACGGCCCGTAGCCGTGCGGACGCCACGCGCCCAGCACGCGGCTCCCCGGCGCCGACACGGCGGCCCACGCCGCCGCCAGCTTCGCCGGATTGTGCCCGTAGTCGTCCACTACGCGCACCCCGCCGCCCGCGTCCACGCGTTCCAGCCGCCGCTGGATGCCGCCGAAGCGCGACAGCGCCGCGGCGATCTGCTCCGGCGCATACCCCAGCTGCGCGCACAGCTCCGCCGCCAGCAGCGCGTTCAACGCGTTGTGCGCGCCCGGCTGGCGCACGGCCAGCGTCAACCCGCGCCAGGCCACCGCGAAGCCGTCCGCCGTCCGCTCGGGTTGCGCCGCCACCTCGACGATTTTCGCCCTCTGTTTCCCCAGGATCGCCGCCACGCCCGCGCCGCACACGATCCCCGTCTCCACCTGCGCCGCGTAGGCGCGGAACAAATCTTGCACTTCTTCCAGCGTGAAATGGTCCTGCGAGACGTTCGTCAGGATCGACCACGCCGGACGGAAATTCAGCAGCGAGCGGTCGCTTTCGTCCACTTCGATGACCCACGGGGCGCTTGCGCCGCCGCGCCGCACGTTGCCGACGCGCCGCGCGTCGGCCCAATCCACCAGCGCGCCGCCGTTCACGACTGCCGGATCCGCGCCCAGTTGCTCCAGCGTCCAGCCGAGCATGCCCGTCGTCGTGGTCTTGCCCGCTGTGCCCGCCACAGCCAGCACGGTACGTCCCTGCGCCAGTTCCGCCAGCATCGCCGCGCGGTGCCGCAGCGGAACCCCGGCCTTTTTCGCCGCAACGAATTCCGGATTCCCCTCCTCGATGGCCGTGCTGTAGACCACCGCTTCCGTGCGCGCATCGATCGCCGACCCGTCCTGCTTCGTCAATTCGATGCCTGCCGCGCGCAGCGCGCCGAAAATCGGCAGTGCCAGCCCCTGGTCGAAGTAGCGGTCGGACCCCGTCACGCGCGCATGCGTCCAGCGCAAGGCCTGCGCCAACGCGCTCATGCCGACCCCCGCCACCCCCGCCACGTGGACATGCCCGCCCATGGGATCGATCACGAATCCCCGGTCGCCAGGGGATTGCCCTGCGGCCAAATGAACACGCGGGCCGAGAGCCCGCCGCCTTCCTCCACCTGCAAGTGCGCGCCGCGCACCGTCCCCTTCAAATGGCCCCCGGCGCGGATCGACACCAGCCCCGCCGCCTCGACGTCCGCTTCCAGCGTGCCAAGCAGTTCCAGGTGGTGCACCTGCAGCTTGTACTTGAACGCCATCGACGTCCCCGCCGCGACGCGCAGGTTGCGCATCGCCAGCTGCCGCGCATGCGGCTGCGCCTGCCCGCCCAATTCCAGCCATTGCGAGCATTCGATGGATGAATGCTCGTCCATCTCGCCCTCGAGGATCACGTTGCCGGCCCAGATGCGCACGTTCTCCAGCCGCCCAGTCGGCCGGACAATGACGCTTCCTCCCGTCTTGATCTCCTCGGACCACGGCTTGTCGATGACGTAGTCGCCCAGGTCGATTTTCTCGCGGCATTTCGAACAGTAGATCGTCTTCGTCGTGCCGGAAAGCTGGAATTCGTAGCCGCATTTGAAGCAGCGGATCGTCCGCTTCGTGGGCTGGATCGTCTTGACGATGTGCGGATTGTCCGCCGGCATCGCCGTCGGCGGCGGATGCGACGACAGATCTTCCGCGGCCCGGTGGGCCTGCGGAAGCACGCCGTCCTGCTTCGCCTTGGCCAGCGAACGCACGACGGAATAGCCGTCCATCAT
>CAZECJ010000064.1:0-15197 GCA_964510645.1 uncultured Verrucomicrobiota bacterium
AGCAGCGCGTCGTCGACGTCCTCAACGCCTGCACCGCCGCCAAGATCGCCAACGTCACCTTCGCCGTCGGGTCCGAAGACGAGGAGATTTGATGGGACAGAAGCAGAAATCCGAATATCCAATGTCCAATGTCCAATATCCAATGTCCAAAGACGGACAAGGACCGCTGGTCAAAGAAAGCGGATATGATCTGGAAGACCGCTTGATCGATTTCGCCGTGCGCATCATCCGGCTAACGGAAGCGTTGCCGAATACGAAAGCCGGCACCCACGTCGCCGGCCAGATCCTGCGCAGCGGCACGGCGCCGGCACCCAATTACGGGGAAGCTCAATCCGCAGAGTCGGCCGCCGATTTCGTCCACAAACTCAAAATCGCGCTCAAGGAACTGCGGGAAACCCTCATTTGGCTCAAAATCATTTCCCGGGCCAACCTGCTCAAATCCGCCGCCTTGCTGGCCCCGCTCATGCGGGAAAACGACGAACTCGTCGCCATTCTCTTCGCCAGCGTCAAAACGGCCGGCAAACGAAAGCTGTAATCATGTCCCCCATTTGGTCATTGGATATTGGACATTGGACATTGGTTATTCAGATCGGACTCTCCCGATGAAAATCTTCGCCGTCTGGACCGCTTTTTCGAAGACGAAATCCGAGGACGCCGCCCAAAAGAAGCGCGCCCTCAACGCCATCCTCATTTCCCTGGGCGTCCATCTCCTCCTCATCATTGGCGCGATCACGCTCACCATCGTCATCATCGCTCCCAAACAGAAAATGATGTTCGAAGGCAAGAAATCCCCGTCCCTGCCCGCCCGCAAGCTCGAGCACGCCATCCGCGTCAAGCAGATGCAGAAGCAGACCCGCAAGCCCCAGATTCTCCAGCGCCTGGTCACCGAGGCCCCTTCCAAGGTCGCCCTGCCGGAAATGCCCGACATGACGACGCCGGACGTCAAGAACCTCCGCGACACGCCCCTCATGAACTCCCGCGCCGGCTCCATCGGCGGCATCGGCGGGGGCGGCGGCGGCGCCGGCCGCGGCCTCACCGGCGGCATGGGCTACTCCGACACCAAGTTCTTCGGCGAAAACGTCCGCACCCGCGCCATCGTCATCTGCATGGACATCTCGCCCTCCATGATCGCCAAAGGCGTCACCGTCGACGTCCTCAACGAAACCATGAAGATGCTCGAGAACATGAACGTCGGCACCAAGTTCAACGTCGTCGTCTACGTCGACGGGGCCGAAGCCTTCGCCCCCCAGATGGTCTATGCCACGCAGGAAAACAAGGACAAGGGTCTCGCCTGGCTCAAGCAGCCGTTCGACGGTCGCCGCCAAGGCAACCTGCGCGGCCACTCCGGCTCCACTCCCCACATGGCCATCAAGGCCGCCGTCGAAATGGGCGCCGATACCGTGTTCGTCCTCTCCGATGACCCGCCCTATCTGAAGGTCGGCGACGTCAATACCGGCGTGGAAATCCCCACCCACATGGAAGACA
Source organism: uncultured Verrucomicrobiota bacterium (assembly GCA_964510645.1). GTDB lineage: Bacteria > Verrucomicrobiota > Kiritimatiellia > CAIQIC01 > Lenti-01 > Lenti-01. The sequence continues at coordinate 1,486 of CAZECJ010000064.1, forward strand.
TCGAAAAATTCGTCCGTTCCATCGAGAGCACCACCGGCAAATCGGTCCGCTTCTACCCCATTCTGTACAAGCCCTTCGAGAACGAGCGCGGCAAGCTGGCCATCGACTACTACAAGGGCATCGCCCGCGCCACCGGCGGCAAGTGCCGCGTCATCCCGCGCACGGCCACCACGCCCTGAGGCGCCTGCGCTCCGCGCCGGATATCTGCGCGAGGTGAATAAATAGTTTCCCACGTCGGGGAAGACTTATGCCATGATGTCCGGACGAAATCCCCTTCGAGAAAGGCAGGGCCCGTGAAAAGAGCGCTTTGGATGATGGCCTTTGGGTTGGCGATTCTCCCGGCTGCGCTCGCGGCAGACGCGCCGCCGAAAGACATGGATTCCGTTTTCCTCGCCGCGCCGCTCGCGGGCGCGGTCCGCAACGAAGTGGATCGACCAGGTCCCCCCGGCGCGCCCGCCCAAACGTTCGCCGATACCGCCGCGGAATACGGCCTTTTCCTGATGTACGCGAACCCCCGCCTCGTGGTCAACGACACGGTCTTCAACACCGACGTCAACGACACGAAAGTCTGGGGCAACATCGCCACGCTGAACGTCTATGGCGATCCGGCATCGAAAATCACCTGGCATCTGGGCGCCAGCTATCTGTGGCACGACCTCGATGGCGACGTGGCCGACATCTTGGTCACCGAGCCGCTGGCTAAGGCCGGCCTCGTGTTCCGCGTGCCGAGCTGGCACCTTTCCCTCAATCCCTATCTGGGCTATGGCTGGCAGCGCGTGGAAACCACCGTCTTCACGGCGGGCGGAACGGTCGAAGACGTGGAGAACACGGAATCCGTCATCTACGGCGTGATGGTCCAGTGGCGCTGGCGGATGCTCGCCGCCTACGCCAAGTATTATCTCGAAGACAACCGCGACCGCGACGAGCAGTACCACGTCGTCCGACTCTGGGGCACGGCCATGCTCTCGAAGCATGCCGGCGTCCTCGCGCGGTTCGAATATTCGGAACAGGTGGGCTCCACCGACACCTCGGCGATGTTCGGCCCGGTGTTCTATTTCTAGCGGATCGCCCCGCATGCAAAATCGCCTTCTCATCGCCGGCGCGCTGGCCACGCTCGCGCTGCTCTTGTTTCTTTCCGCCGGCGCCATTCCCGTGGATCGGGGCCAGCAGACGATCATCTTCCAAACGCCCGCCTTCCTCGCCGCGGCCGCGGCGGGAGCGCTGCTCCTGCTGGCCGCCTGCTTCCTCCGCCGCCCGCCCGTGCGCCAGGCGGCTTTCATCCTGACCCACGCTGGCCTGGTCTTCCTCATGGCGGGAGCCTTCATCGACTGGCGCGGCGAACAACGCATCGCGGGCGTCCGCCTGCCGATCGGCATGGGCCACGCCATCGGCAAGCTGCGCGATGCGGAAGGCCAAACCGTCGACCTCGGTTTCACCTTGGAAGTGATGGATTTTTCGGTCCTTTTCTACGATCCGGTCTATTCCCTGTTCCGGCCCGACGCCGCCGCTCCCGACGGCTGGGCCTTCGACCGGAAGGTCGACCCGCGCGTGCCCTCCACCTTGCGCGAGGTTCCCGGCGGCGCCTTGGACGTGGCGGACCTTCAGGAGGATGGCCACTGGGTACCGGAACTCCCGCTCGCCGACGGATGGCTCCTCCGGAAACAGGCAGAAATCCCCCGTTGGTTCGAAGCCGGCGTCCGGACCACCTTTGATGGCGTCGGCCGCTCTGCGGGTCTCGCCGTCAACCACCCCGTCTTCGTCAACGGCTGGCAGGTGCTCCTCGTCTCGTACGGAAGCGAACCCATGGCCTACGTCGAATTGGCGTTCAAGAAAAGTCCCGGCCGCCGACTCGTGGTCGTCGGAATTTGGTGCGTCATCGCCGGCGTAACCTGGTTGTGCCTCGTCCTGCCCCTCCTGCGAAAGGAGCGCCATGCCGCATTTTGATTTCATCGCAGGGGGCTTGCTCTGGACCGCCCTCCTCGGATATCTCGCCGCCGGCACGTTGCTGTGGCGGAACAAGCGCGCCGCCGGTCATGCGGCCTTCGCGCTCGGCTGGAGCGCAAATGCCCTGACCGTCCTGTTCAATTGGCTGGCCTGCGGGCATCCGCCTTTCGGCAGCATGTACCACGTGCTGGTGGCGGTGTCGCTCTGCTTTCTGCCCGCCTATCTCTACTTGCGCTTATCGCAAGGCCTGTCCTGGCTGGGGGCCAGCTTCGCCTTCACCTCCCTCGTGCCGCTGATCGGCCCCTTGTTCATGGAGCGCGACATGTTCTGGCGGCGCATGCCCGCGCTGCAATCGCCGTGGTTCGTGCCCCATGTCATGGCCTATCTGATCGCCTATGCGCTTGCCGCCGTCGGCTTTGTCCTGGCGCTCCGCGCCATCCGCGCGCGGCGCGCCGCAGCCCCGGAGGCCGAGCGGCTGGCGCACGGCGTGGACGCCACCACGCGCCTGGCATTCCCCTTCATGACCTTCGGCCTGCTGTCCGGCGCGCTGTGGGCCGATACCGCCTGGGGCCGCTACTGGTCCTGGGACTCCAAGGAGACGTGGGCGCTGATCATGTGGCTGCTCTACGCGCTGTACTTCCACTGCCGCCGCAGCCCCGCCCTCCGGCGCTTCGCCATGCCCTGCCAGGTTGCCGGCTTCGCCGCGCTGATCGTCACCTTCCTGTTCGTCAATCTGATTCCCCGCCTCGGCAGCGTCCTGCACGCCTATACGAAATAGCCCGCCCCGCCTCCGTTGCAACCCGTCTGCGGCGCCGCCGCAGGCCCCGGCTCAATTCACGTGCAGCACGCGGTAGTACATGATGGGTTCATTGGTCTTGAGCGGACCGGATACCGGCAGCGAGGCGCCCGTGCCGAACAGGGCGTTCGTGAACCCCTTCCAGCGGACAACTTGCAGATCCGGCGTCCGTTGGACCTGGTAATAGCGCCTCAGCAGCGAGGGAAACTCCAGATAGAACAACGGATCGAGACTCGACGCGGCGAACGACGTGATGCGCAGCACGCTGGTCTCGTCGGTCGGATCCGTGCCCGCCCAATACTCGTCCTGGTTGCTCAGGCCATCGACGTCGTAATCCAGCGCGGGAACCGCATTGGTCGAGTTGGGGGAATTGAAATAGAGCATCTGCCAAGAGTCCGGCAGGCCGTCGCCGTTGGTATCGGCCGACATGCCGTCCTGCACGACCGTCACGCTCTTGCCCGCGATCAGCAACGTGCCCGTGCGCGAGGCGCCGTTGGTGTTGCGCGCCACCGAATACTGCACGTCGCCCGTGCCGGCGCCGGACATGCCGGACAGGATGCCTAGCCACAGCGTTTCGCTGGTCGCCATCCACGGGCACCCATTGCTGACCGCGACATGAACGCTGTCCACGTGGTTCAGCTCGTCGAAGAATTCCAGATTCGTGTCGAGCGCATAGGAACAAGGCCCGCCCTCGACCACGGCGACCGTGGCCGTGGCCAGATTCGATTCCCGGACTCCGCTGTCGGAGCAGAACGTGAACGTCTCCGTCCCGATGAATCCGGCGGCCGGCTGGTAGGTGGCGTTGGTGCCGGAAAGCGCCACCAAGCCGAGTTCCGGCTGCGACACGATCCGGCGGATGGAGGCGCTGCCCGGCAGCGCGAACGCCACCGCCTGGCCGACCGTGGTGGTCCGCGACACGTTGCTCGCGGTCGGCGCCGGCGAAGCCGGGTTGCCGGTTTCCACCGGCCCCGCATGGCACTCGTAGCAGCCGATGCGCCGTCCGCGCCAGAAATACACGCCATCCTGGGTTTGGTTCTTGAACGAACGGGACAGGACCGTTCCGTAGAAATTGGTCCCGTGGCACGCCTTGCAGTTGGCCGACGTCTTGCCGGGATTCTTGTGCCCGCTGACCCAGTTCAGGGAGTGCATGCCATGCGGGCCGTTGGTCGTGGTGCTGGGAGTAGTGGCGTGGCACGCCGAGCACTCCGACACCTGCCCCACGTGCCCTTGGCGCTGCAGGCTGGCCACGTTGTCGTTGCGGAACGCCGTCGGGAATTCCGCATGCGTCGACCCATGGCACGCGGAGCAGTAGAGCCCGCCGTGCCCCTTGGAGAATCGGAAAAGCGAATGGTCTGCGGATGGCGCGTTGCTGGTCGTGGCGAAGCGCCGGTTGACGGGCACGCGCATGACCCCGTCGGCGACGAAGGTGTTGTCATATCGGATCTGGCCGCTGTTGGTCACCGCATCGCCCGTATGGCACGCCTGGCAGTTGGGCTCGTCCAACCAGCCCGTGCGGTTGGTCGATCCCACCATGCTCATCGTGCCGTGGCAATCCTGGCACTGCATGGCCAGCGAACCATCGGCCGCCACGGCCCGCCCCATCGCCCCGCGCAGGCAGCGCGTCTCCCCGCCCGGATGGCAGCGGTAGCACGCCGCCCGGTTCTGCGCCGCGCCCAGCGCCACGCCGGTGGCGGGATCGATCACCGCGGCGTGCAGGCCGTGGACAGCCTCCGTCAGCGGCGGCACGTCGGGATGCCCTGAATCGGGAATGGCCTCGGACAAATGGCAGCTCGCGCACAGCACGGGATGGTTGTCCTGGAGTACCGATTCGTAGAGCCCATCCGCGCGGAATCCCCGGGCCGTGAGCACGTTGAAGTAGGCCGCCGGCATTTCTTCGAATCGGATCTGGTCGTGCAACCGCAGGATATTGAACCGATAGTCGCGCGTGGGAACAGGGCTCCATTCCCAATCCGGAACCGGCCGCGCCGCATCCTCCGAACCCGACGAGTGGCAGAGACGGCAGTTCATTTCGACCGACACGGGCAGGACAATGTCCGTCGATGCGCTGGCAATGCCCCCGTTGGTGGCCGCCACATGCATCAACGGGTATGGATTCAGATGCAGTTCGTCGTCGTAGGGAGTAATCGGCACGCCCCATGCCACGAACCAGTCCGGCGCGGCCTCGTAGTTCATCGGCTTCGGCGCGTTGCCGGGTCCGGGCATCGATGCCCCTGGCGTGAACCCCGGCAGCGACAGCCCTTCGTCGGGGGCAAGCGTGACGCCCAGCATCGCCGCCGCGTAGGTCCAGAAATTCCCTTTGCCGATCGAGGTCGCGTTGATCGAACCTTCTCCGTCGAGAATGGCCTGATAGGTCAGTTGAAGCCCCCCGCTGCCGTCGAGAAGTTGCGCCGTGCCGCTTGTGCCGGTCACGACTTGGCCAAGGATCGTGTTGTACGGCGGCAGGATGGCGAAAACCGAATAGTCGTCGTCCATGCAGTGCATGCCCAGATTGTTCCAAGAAAGCACCTGCGTGATCGCCGGCGCGGAGGAAACCGCGCCGAGCACGATCCCGCAACCAATCCACGCGGCGCACGGAATGGAAAGCCGGTGCTTCATCACATCTTTAACTTACCCCTCCCTCCCCACGGCGCGAAAGTGTTTTTGTTGTGAAATAGACAATAAATCGCCCCCCCATGCAGGGAATCGCGCCTCATTCTTCTTGCCCGCCTCCCGGCCCCCGCGTAGCTTGGGGTCATGAAACCCGCCCGTTTCAAGGGGATTGGATGAAAATACGGCATCTGGCCCCTTGGCTGTTGCTCGCGGCGGGCCTGCTGGCCTATCTCGCGGTCGGCACCGTCCAGGGCGGCCGCAAGGCTGAAATCGCCCGCGCGGCTGTCGCGCTCCAGGATCTCCACCGATTCCTCTTCGATCGCTCAATCATCCACGAAATCCCCTTCCCTGACACGCTGGAAGAAGTTCCCGAATGGAAGCAGCACGTCGACGACCTCGCCGATCGCAAGTTGCAGGCGCTCTGCCGGAACATCGTCTACGCCTGCGAACCCGGCGAGGTCTCCGAAGGCACCCCCCTCGCCGCAATCGAATTGGACCGCATGCGCGTCGTCCTGCTCCGCGGCGGCGCCGTCTTCGCCGAACCCATCCGCAGCCGCGTCGAACGCCCCCTGGCCCCGCGGAATACCCCCGGAGCGCTACCATGACCGATGAAACGGAATTCGAGTTGCTCGGAGAATTCGAAATCCCGGATGCCCAGCGCCTCCTCGCCGATCTCCAAACGGCGCAGATCCCCTTTGAAATTGAACCCGTCGACCTGCGCACGCACGCTCCGTCGAAAGGCGCGGGCGGGCGCTATACGCGCCTCCAAGTCTGGATCCGCCCGGCCGACCGGGAAGCCGCAGAGGCCGTCCAAACCCGAAGCCTGAGAATCGAGCTCTGAGAGCCGCGCCGGGCCGCGACCCCGGGCCGAATATTCGGGATTTCCCCGCTTTTGCTATAGGCGCGCCGAGCGCCGTTTTGCTAGCGTCGGTGCCGACCCGATATGCGGACATTCCTCGCCACAATTTTTCATCGAGTCCGGAACGCCGCTCCGAATCCGGCCTCGCTCCGGCGTCCCATCGGCTTACCCCGGGCGCTCTTCCATTTCCTGCATCCCGGGCTCTGGGAAACGTTCTTCGCGTCCTTGGGCATGCCGGTCGTCCTCTCCGCGCCGACTTCCCGCACGACGCTCGAACGGGCGGACCTGATCTCAGAAACGGAACATTGCCTGCCCGTCAAGCTGCTCGACGCGCATCTGGAAGACCTCGCCGCCCGCGTGGACCGCGTCTTCGTCCCGCGCATCCTCTCGCTGCGCCACGGCTTCATCTCCTGCCCGAAACTGGCCGCGCTGCCGGACGCCGTCCGCGCGCAGTTCGGCGACCGCTTCGAGGTCTTAACGGCGGACGTGGACGAAAACCGCTGGCCGCTGGCGCGCACGCTGGCCGATCTGGGCGCCCGCATGGGCTTTCCCCCGGCCGAGACCGACCGCGCGGCCGCCGCCGCCCTGCGGGCCTTGGCGGCCGCCCCAGCGTCCGCCGCCGCGCCGTGCGCCAACGTCGGTCCCCGGCGGTTTCTGCTGATCGGCCATCCCTACAATCTGGAAGACGCCTATCTGTCCGATCCGGTCTGCCTCAAAATGGCGTCGCTGGGCGTCCCGCTCGACCGCATGGCCTTCGGCACCCCCCAAGGCGCCCCCGCACCGTTCCGCTGGGACACCAGCGCGCACATGCTCGAAGAACTCCGGGGGCTTTCCTCCGCGCGCTGCGCGGGGGTGATCCAGCTGACGTCGTTCAACTGCGGCTGCGATTCCATGGCGGGCACCTATTACCGGGAAACGCTCAAGGCCGCCGGCATCCCGTTCATGGCGCTCACGCTGGATTCGCATTCGGCGCTGGCCGGCCTGGACACGCGGCTGGAAGCGTTCGTGGACTCCATCGCCGGGCGCGCGTGAAACCCGGCCTCGCCATCCAGCCGTGGGGCAACTACTCGCTCGCCTTGGCGGCTTCCGTCGAGTGCCTGGGCGTGGAGCCCTGGACCCAGCGCAGCACCACCCCCGAAACGATGCGCCTCGGCGTGGAAGCCTCGCCCGAATTCGCCTGCCTGTCGTTCAAGGCCTGCACCGGCCATTTCATCCGGGCCGCCCAGCAAGGCATCCGCTACGGCGTCATGGTCAACAGCCGGGGCACCTGCCGCCTGCGCTACTACCGCGAAATCCAGCAGAAGATCCTCAAGGAGCGCGGCCTGGACCTGTTCATCTTCGGCCTGGGCTACGACGGCATCAAGCCGCCGCTGATCCGCCACTTCGATCCGGATTTGATTCCCTTCCTGCAATGCTGCGCGCGCGCGCAGCAGAAAACCCTCGCCGTGGACGCCCTCGAAAAAGAAGCGTGGCGCGTCCGGGCCGTCGAACGGCAGCCGGGCGAGGCCACGCGCGTCCTGAACGCCTGCCTCGCGGACCTGGAAAAAGCCCGCACGGTTCCGGAAATCCGCGCGTGCGCCCGCACCTTCAAGCCGCGATTCCGCGAGGTGCCGATCGACGAATCGCGCGTGCCGCTGCGCATCGGGCTGCTGGGCGAAGCCACCCTCCTGCGCGACCGCTACCTGAACCACAATCTCGAAGAACTCCTCGGCGGTCTGGGCGCCGAAGTCCGAAATTTCTTCCTGCTCGGCGACGAAATGCGCAACATTTTCCAGATCGGATTTTTCAGCCGCAATTCGCGCTGGCGGCTCAAGCGCCTGGCCCGCCCCTATCTCGAAAACCTCGTTGGCGGCCACGCGCTGGATTCCGTCGCGCACGCGCTCCGCTGCGCGGAGGAAGGGTACGACGGCATCGTGCACGTCGCCCCCGCCGGCTGCATGCCCGAAGTCAGCGTCCGGCCCATCCTGCGCCGGATCAGCCAGGACCTGGATCTGCCCGTGTTGGAATGCTCCTTCGACGAACATTCGAGCCACGTCGGCTTGGTGACCCGCCTCGAGGCGTTCGTGAGCGTGCTGCGGGAGCGGCAAGAACAAAAGGCAAGGACGTGGAAATGAATGGTCCCTTCTATCTCGGCATCGATGTCGGCTCCATCAGCGCGAATCTGGTGCTGATCGGACCCGGCGACATCGTGGCGTTCGAGGATTACCGCCGCGTGGACGGCCGGCCCCTGCGCGCGGCCCAGGCCGCGCTGGCAGCCTTGCAGGCGGCCTTCCCGCAGGCGACCATCGCCGGCGTCGGCGCGACCGGCAGCGCGCGCCATCTCGTCGCCGCCGCGCTGGGCGCCGACGTCGTCAAGAACGAGATCAGCGCGCACGCCTGCGCGGCCATCCATGCGCACCCGGAAGCGCAGACCGTCTTCGAAATCGGCGGACAGGACAGCAAGGTCACGATCCTCCGCGACCGGGTGGTGGTGGATTTCGCCATGAACCTCCTGTGCGCGGCCGGCACCGGCAGTTTTCTCGACGCCCAAGCCAAGCGCTTGAACATCACCATCGAAGAGCTGAGCGCGCAGGCCATGCTCTCCGACCGCCCGACTGGCATCGCCGGCCGCTGCACCGTGTTCGCCGAATCGGACATGATCCACAAGCAGCAGATCGGCCACCGGCAGGAAGACATCGTGATGGGGCTGTGCCTGGCCATGGCCCGCAACTTCCTCGGCAACGTCTGCGTCGGAAAGGAAATCCGCCCGCCCATCGTCTTCCAGGGCGGCGTCAGCGCCAACCAAGGCATGCGCCGGGCCTTCGCCGAGCTGCTGAAATGCGAGCTCATCATCCCCGAGCACCACATGGTGATGGGCGCGCTGGGCGCGGCCCTGTTGGCGAAACGCGTCGCGCCGGCCGTCTCGCGCTTCCGCGGCTTCGACGTCTGCGAACGCACCATCGACACCCGGAGTTTCACCTGCGGCGATTGCTCCAACGAATGCGAAGTCATCGAAATCGTCGACCGCGGCGACATCGTCGGCCGCAGCGGCGGCCGTTGCCGCAAATGGGAAGGCCGCGCCGGCCCGCGCTAGCCTCCCGCGGCCCGTTCGATTTTCCGCTGGATATTTTTGGCCGCCGCGCTAGGTTTCCGCCATGCCGCAACTCGACCTGAAAACCATCGTCGTCGTCGGACTCGCCCTCGAAGGGGTCTGCACCTTGGTCATGGCGGGCATGTGGCGCCAAGCCCGCCGCCAATACGAAGGCCTCGGCCTCTGGGCGCTGGATTTCGCCCTTCAGGTCCTGGGTCTTTTCCTGATTCTCCTGCGCGGGATCGTTCCCGATTGGGCTTCCATATTCCTCGCGAATCTGGCGATCGTCGCCGGCGCCTGGCTGGGCCTCCGGGGCCTGGAAATCTTCGTCGGCCGCAAACGGTCCCAGTTCCACAACGGACTCGTGCTGGGGGCCTTCGGCCTGATCCACGCCTATCTGTCGTTCATCCACCCGGACCTGGCGTTGCGGTCCCTGAACCTCGCGGCGGCCCTGCTGTTCATCTCCGCCCAATGCGCCGAATGGATGCTGCATGGCGTCGACGTCTCGATGCGCCGCTTCACCCGCTGGGTCGGCGTCGCGTTTGCGCTCTATTCCGCCCTGTTCGCCTTCCGGATCGCGGCGCTCGTCGGGCATTCGCATCTCGCCGAAGATTATTTCCGGGCCGGGTCCGGGGAAGCCCTGTTCCATCTCGCGATCCAGATGCTGTTCGTGCTGCTGACCTATTCCCTCGGCCTCATGGTGAACCGGCGCTTGCTGCTGGACCTGTCCCTCCAGCAGGAAAAGTTTTCCAAGGCGTTCCATTCTTCGCCCTACGCCATCCTGCTCACGCGCCTGTCCGACGGTAAAATCCTCGAGGTCAACGACGGATTCACCGCGATCACCGGCTACGGCGCCGGTGAAGTCCTCGGCTCCACCACGGGCGACCTGCATCTCTGGGCGCAGGCTTCCGACCGCGAAGAGGTCGTCGCCCAGCTCGCCGCGCACGGCCGAATCGACGGACGGGAATTCGCCTTCCGCACCCAATCGGGCGAACGGGTGATCGGCCTATTCTCGGCCGCCGTCATCGCGATCGGCAACGAGCCCTGCATTCTCTCCAGCATCGCCGACCTCACCGCCCGAAAACTGGCCGAAGAGGAGCGCGAGCGGCTCGTGGCGGAACGCGAACGCGACCTCCAAGAAATCAAGATCCTGGGCGGCCTGCTGCCCATCTGCATGTCCTGTAAAAAAATCCGCGACGACAAGGGCTACTGGAACCAGATCGAAATCTACATCCGGTCGCATTCCCAAGCCGAGTTCAGCCATGGCCTCTGCCCCGAGTGCGCGCACAAGCTGTATCCCGAATACGGGAATTCCGCGGAGCCCCCGCCGCCCGACCCCTAGAAAATCGCCACGGCCAGCGCGTAGGCTCCGATCGGCGCGCGGCGCGACCAGACCCGCACCCGCGTCGCAGGCTCCACCTGGCAGGCGACGATTTCCAGCCGCGTGCGCCGCGCGACGTCCCCGTTGGCCCAGCCACAGCCCATCGCTTTCAAAAGCGCTTCCTTTTGGCTCCAGAGCGCGAAGAACGCGTCCCGCCCGCCCGCCCGCACCAGCTCCCGTTCGCTTTCGGAAAAGACGCGCGCGCCCAGGGCTTCCATCTCGGTCTTGCGCGCCAGCGATTCCAGGTCCACCCCGATGGCCACCCCCTTCGCCAGCGCCGCCACCACGTAGTCGCCCGCATGCGACAGATTGAAGCCCCATTCCGACGCCGCGCGGGCCAAGCGCGGCTTACCGTGCGTTCCCGTCTTCCACTCCACCCGTTCCATTCCCAGTTCGCGCGGCAGCCAGCAGGCTTTGAACCACTCCGAGGCCCCCGCCTGCGCCCGTGCCTTCGGATCCGTGAACCGCGCCGCCCGTGCCTGCGCTTCCGCCGGCAGCCGCTCCGCCCAGTCCGCGGCGTCCGTCGCCACGGCGACCAGCCGAAACGGCTCGCCGGGCAAGGCCCAGTCCTGCAACGGAATGTCGGGCGTGCGATCCATGGCGGCCATCCTGCCAGAACCCCGCGCCCGGATAAATCTATTTGTCATTCCGCCGTTTCTAGGCCATCCTCCGCCCAGAATGCACGGCAAGTTGGTCATTCTGTCCATCGCGCTTCTCGCGGCGTTCATCCTCGGCGGATGCACCGTATTTTTTCTGGATGAAGGCGACGATCTCACCTATGGCCGCGTGGTCCGCATCGAAACCACCGCCTACTGCCCCTGCGGCGTCTGCTGCAGCTGGAAACTGGACAAATTCGGCCGGCCCGTGATCTCCGCCGGCCGCGACCGCGGCAAGCCCAAGGCCGTCGGCATCACCGCCAGCGGCAAGCGCGCCCACCCCGGCACGATCGCCGCCGATACCCGCTACTATCCCATGGGCACCGTCATCTACGTCCCCGGCTATGGCTACGGCGTCGTCGAAGACCGCGGCGGCGACATCCGCGGCCGCCGGCGCCTCGATCTCTTTTTCAACACGCACCGGGAAGCTCGCCAATGGGGCCGCCGCAAGATCGAAGCCGTCGTCTTCCCGCCCGGCACTCCCCTCATGCCGAAAAACGCCTGGCCCCCGCGGTAATCCAGGCCGGGGCGGAGCCACTCCTTGTCATCCCGTTTGGAGGAGTCCATACTTCCTGTCTTCATGCAGGCCAAATCGATCATTCCATGGCTGGGGATGCTTGCGGCGTTGTTCCTGGGCGGCTGCATGATGATGCCCGGGACTTCGCCGTATGCCCGGCTGTCCCGCGGCCGGCCGGTCGTCATCGAAACCACGGCCTATTGTCCCTGCAAGCAGTGCTGCGGCTGGAAGCGCAACTGGCTGTTCCGCCCGGTGATCGCCTCGGGTCCCAACCGCGGCAAGCCCAAGGCCGTCGGCCTCACCGCCAGCGGAAAGAAAGCAAAGCCCGGCATGATCGCGGCCGATACCCGCTATTATCCATTCGGCACCGTGCTCTACGTGCCCGGCTACGGCTACGGCACCGTCGAGGACCGCGGCGGCGACATCCAAGGCCCGCAGCGCATCGACCTGTTTTTCAAGGCCCACGCCGATGCCCTGCATTGGGGCCGCAAGCGGGTCCACGTCGTCGTCTTCCCGCCCGGCACGCCCGCCATCCCCCAGAAGACCCGTCCGCCGCGTTGATTGGGGTTGACAGTCCCCCCGCGTTTGCCTAGGTTTCACGCGTTTTTGCCGCTTGGACGTCCGTTCCGGCGGCCCCGCCTCGCGGCGGGGAAACCGTGATAAAGGCAGGTGAGTTCCCCCCTATGACAGAAGTGAAGATCAGGAAAGGCGAGTCCGTCGAAAAGGCCCTGCGCCGCCTGAAGAAGAAACTGGACCGCGAAGGCATCATGCGCGACATCCGCGCCAAACGGCATTTCGAGAAGCCCAGCGAGAAGCGGCGCCGCAAAGCGGCCCGCGCCCGCATCAATGCCCGCCGCGCGACCCGCGAGGCCGCCTTGTAATCCACGGTCCTGAAAAGAACCACCGAGCCGGACGTCAAACCCCCGGCTCTTTTATTTGGCCTGAATCCATGCTATAGAGTCCCCACCATGAAAATCCTCGTCATCAACGCCGGCAGTTCCTCGATCAAATACCAGCTCATGGACCTCGAAGACGTCCATCATTGCACCCTCCTCGCCTCCGGCCTCGTCGAAAAAATCGGCGAGCCCAAGGGCCGCGTGAACCACAAGATCTACGTCGGCGGCCAGGAAAAGAAGTTCGTCGAGGAAGAGCCCCTCGCCTCCCACCACGAAGGCATGTCCCGCGTCGTCGCCCTGCTCACCGATCCAGAAAAGGGCGTCATCCGCGACGCCTCCGAAGTCCACGGCGTCGGCCACCGCGTGCTCAACTGCGGCGAGGTCTACTCCGACACCGTCCGTGTCGACGCCAAGGTCAAGGCCACCATCCGCGAGTTTTTCCCCCTCGGTCCGCTGCACAATCCGCCCAACCTGATGGGCATCGAAGTCGCCGAAGAATTCTTCCCCAAGGCCCCGCAAGTCGCCGTCTTCGACACCGCCTTCCACCAGACCATGCCGCCCAAGGCGTTTCTCTACGCCGTTCCCTACGAGTGGTACACCAAGTTCCGCCTGCGCAAATACGGCTTCCACGGCACCTCCCACAAGTTCATCGCCCAGGAAACCGCCGAATTCCTCGGCAAGCCTCTCGCCCAAACCCACCTCATCAGCATCCACCTCGGCAATGGCTGCTCCATGGCCGCCATCCGCGGCGGCCGATGCGTGGACACCACCATGGGCGTCACCCCGCTCGAAGGCCTCATGATGGGCACCCGCTCGGGCGACATCGATCCCGCCGCGCTCGAATACGTCATGGACCAGACCGGCATGGACATCCACCAGATGGTCAACGCCCTCAACAAGAAGTCCGGCCTCAAGGGCGTCTGCGGCGTCAACGACATGCGCGAAGTCGTCGAAGCCGCCGCCGCCGGCAACGCCCAGGCCGA
>CAZECJ010000065.1:0-2985 GCA_964510645.1 uncultured Verrucomicrobiota bacterium
GTCGATTTTGGCTATGCCTGCCCGAAACCCGCCCACACAAAGTCGCGAAGAGCCGGTTTTTGCAAGATAGGCCCGAAGGTCTGGCATGCTGAAAAATGAAGTTGTTAACGCCACCGCGATAAGCGCGCCAGCAATTTGCATAAGAAGAACACCCCCGCACTGTTTTAATGGGGTAATCTCTCGAGCAAGATATATTCCAGCAATCATTAGTCCTAGACCGACTAATAGAATGAATATTACGAATATTACAGAGGCATGCTGCTTAAAGAAACCAGGTGCTTTATTCATTTCTCATAATGGGAGAATATTAGTGATGACTCCCTCTCCTGTTGTCTATTGTTTATATGGCATCACATAAGCTGGGAAAAGGGGCAGTCCGATAAATTATAATTCCACTTTCTTGCAACACGCCTGGGCGTCTTCGTACGCATGAGGTTTTAGCTGGTGACAAAATATTGACGGAAAATGGGGCGAGGGGCAAGCCGAAATGGGGATTCTGGCGGTCCGGAGGCGTCGGGGAGCGAATCTGGGGCTGAAAATGGTCAAAAATGCCTCCAAAATGACTTTTTCGGGCCGAAAATGGCTCGCAACGGGGCTGGAAACGGGCAAAACGGGTCGGAAACTACGAAATGCGCGAAAATCGCGAAAAATGGGGAGAAAATGGCCGAAAACGAGGGGCGAACTACGGATGGAACGAATGACACGAATGGGGGCGGGAAACAGGGGAAAAACTACGAAATGCTCGAAAACGCGAAATTTTGGGGTGGGAGGGGCAAAAATGAGGCGAAACGGGGCCTGAAGATCGGCGCGAGGTTTCAGATCGGCGGTGTAGGCCGGGATTGCATCCCCGGCGGGATTTGGGGCGGAAACAGCCCGCCGCCCGCGCAGGGGCGGCCTACAACCGATCCGGAGGCCGAAAATCGGTCAAAACGGGCTGAAAACGGGGGGGGCGACCGCAAATGGACGCAAATGGACGCAAATGAGGGGTGAAACGGGGATTTTCAGCAGGAAAACAGGAGGGGATGGGGGCTTGATCCTGTTTTCCTGTGTGTTTTCTGTTTTCCTGCTTGTTTTTTGGGGGGCGGAGGGCCTGAAGGGGCCGATAAAGGCTGTCATCCCGAGCATGCTTGCCCGCCGAAGCCTTGCGCGGAGGCGGGTCGAGGGATCTGTGTTTTTCCAGAGGCGTTGGCCTGCGTGCGGGGCCGAGATGTCTCGACTGCGCTCGACATGACCGGATGGGAGGCGATGGGCGGCCAACAAAGGGCCCATCCGTGTCTATCCGTGTTCATCCGTGGTTGGATCGAATGGGGGGAGGGAAGACGGAATATCCAATAACCAATGTCCAATATCCAATCACCAATGATTAGAGCAGGAGGCCGGCGGCGAGGCTGAGGACGAGGCCGGCGGTGGCGGCGACTTTGAGGAGGAGGACGGAAATGCCGGCGAGTACGGCGCCGCGGGCGATGTGGGCGGCGGGGGAGGTTTTCTTCAGGCGGCGGCGTTCGGCTCTATGTACACGAGCGTAAAGCTGCCGAGCATCATGCCGACGAGGCTGCCGAGGACGGGGACGACCATGCCGCCCAGAATCGCGCCGCCGAGGCTGCCGAGGAGCGCGAACCAGCCCGCGGCGGCGGATCCGCCGCGGCGGCGCACGCCCCAGCTCGCGGCGAACCATTCGATGATGTCCACCGCCGCGCAGACGGCGCCGAACGCGAGCAGGGCAGGCCAGGCGGGGAATTCGCCGGGGCCACTTAAAAACGCGGCGCCGATGGCCGCGCCGAGCACGAGCCAGGTGCCGGAGTTGGAAAAGGCGGAGAGCACACCCCCGCCGTAGGTAAGGCCCGCGGAATATGATTTTGCCTTTCTAATGGTCTTTTCGGACATGTTTTGCTATATAATTCCTTATGAATGAGCGTGCATTAGCCAGGCGATGGGGATCGGGAATCGGAGGGGTTATGGCGTGTTTGTTGGCGGGCGGTCTTTCCTCCGTGGCGGAGGAACCGCAGAACGTTTCGCCGGAGGTATGGTCGAAGATTCTACCACAGGTCGAACGGCAGATTTATGCCTTCGATGCGGAAGGGCGGGCTCGCAATTCGGAAAACGACTTTCAGGTGGCGGCCGGGGGCGACGGGCTGGCGGTAAACGATACCCTGCGATTGAAGGCGACGGCGCTCAACGGCGAACCGCTGCCGGCCGCCGAACCGGTCATCCGGGTCAACCGGGTGGAGTATTCGCGCGGCGCGGTTACGGAATGGTTCGAGAACCGCAAGGACGGCGTAGAGCAGGGCTTCACCGTGACGGATGAAGGCGGATGTCTGACGGATGAGATCCGTCTGACGCTGGCCTTTGGCGATCAGCTCACGGTCGAAATCGCGCAGGATGGGCAATCGGCGGTCTTAGCGCAGGGGTCCACGCGGTATCGCTATGCGGGCTTGAAGGCGTGGGATGCCACCGGTCGTGAACTGGCCTGTGAAATGCAACCTGCAGCTTCCTCTGGCCCTTCAGCCTTCCGTCTGCAGCCTTCTTCCCTTCTTCAACTCGTCTGCGATGCGTGCGACGCGCAGTATCCCATCACCATCGATCCCATCCTGTCCAGCATGGAGGTCAAGCTGACCGCGTCCGACAAGGCGGTGGAGGACACCTTTGGCTATTCGGTGAGCGTGGATGGGGATGTGGCGCTGGTCGGGGCTTACACTGCGAATCCCGGCGGCGTGAACTATGCTGGCGCGGCGTATGTGTTTGAGCGGAATGCGGGGGGTACGAATGCGTGGGGCGAGGTGGCCAAGCTGAGCGCGTCCGACAAGGCTTTCTTCGACTACTTTGGCATATCGGTGAGCGTGGATGGGGATGTGGCACTGGTCGGGGCCTGGCAGGCGGATCCCGACGACTTGAGCAATGCCGGCGCGGCGTACGTATACGAGCGGAATGCCGGGGGCACGAACGCGTGGGGCGAGGTGGCCAAGCTGACCGCGTCGGACAAGGCGG
>CAZECJ010000065.1:3085-4448 GCA_964510645.1 uncultured Verrucomicrobiota bacterium
GGGGGCACGAACGCGTGGGGCGAGGTGGCCAAGCTGACCGCGTCGGACAAGGCGGATGGCGACGAGTTTGGCATATCGGTGAGCGTGGATGGGGATGTGGCGCTGGTCGGGGCCTGGCGGGCGGATCCCGGCGGGGTGGACATTGCCGGCGCAGCGTATGTGTACGAGCGGAATGCTGGGGGCACGAACGCGTGGGGCGAGGTGGCCAAGCTGACCGCGTCGGACAAGGCGGATGGCGACGAGTTTGGCATATCGGTGAGCGTGGATGGGGATGTGGCGCTGGTCGGGGCCTGGCGGGCGGATCCCGGCGGGGTGGACATTGCCGGCGCAGCGTATGTGTACGAGCGGAATGCTGGGGGCACGAACGCGTGGGGCGAGGTGGCCAAGCTGACCGCGTCGGACAAGGCGGCGATCGACTTCTTTGGTTGCTCGGTGAGCGTGGCGGGGGATGTGGCGCTGATCGGGGTCCCCTTGGCAGACCCTGGCGGCGTGACCAATGCCGGCGCGGTGGTTGTGTTCGAGCGGAATGCGGGGGGCACGAATGCCTGGGGCCAGGTGGCCAAACTGATGGCGTCCGACAAGGGGAATGGCGACCAATTTGGCTGCTCGGTGAGCGTGGATGGGGACATGGCGCTGGTCGGGGCCTATCGTGCGGCTCCCGGCGGCTTGCGCTGGGCCGGCGCGGCGTATGTGTACGAGCGGAATGCCGGGGGCACGAACGCGTGGGGCGAGGTGGCCAAGCTGACCGCGTCCGACATGGCGGCGTCCGACGAGTTTGGCCACTCGGTGAGCGTGGATGGGGATGTGGCGCTGATTGGGACCCATTTTTCGGCTCCCGGCGGCTTGTCCTTTGCCGGCGCGGCGTATGTGTACGAACGGAATCAGGGGGGCACGAACGCGTGGGGCGAAGTGGCCAAGTTGACCGCGAGCGACAAGGCAACGGGCGATAGCTTTGGCCACTCGGTGAGCGTGGATGGGAATGTGGCGCTGATTGGGGCCTTTTTTGCGGATCCTGACGGCTTGTCTGATGCCGGCGCGGCGTATCTCATCCCTTTCAGCCGCGAGGACTGGTGCGAGACATCCAATCTGACCGCGTCCGACAAGGCGGCGGGCGACACCTTTGGCTGTTCGGTGAGCGTGGATGGGGATGTGGCGCTGGTCGGAGCGGTTCCTGGCGGCGTGACCCAGGCCGGCGCGGCGTATGTGTACGAGCGGAATGCCGGGGGCGTGAACGAGTGGGGCGAGGTGGCCAAGCTGACGGCGTCCGACCAGATGATGGGCTCCACCTTTGGCGTGTCGGTGAGCGTGGCTGGGGATGTGGCGCTGGTCGGGGCCTTTGGGGGTGGGTCCCAATTGATCTCTG
>CAZECJ010000065.1:4548-14979 GCA_964510645.1 uncultured Verrucomicrobiota bacterium
CCGGCGCGGCGTACGTGTACGAGCGGAATGCCGGGGGCACGAATGCGTGGGGCGAGGTGGCCAAGCTGACGGCGTCCGATCAGGCGGTGTTTGACAGCTTTGGCGTGTCGGTAAGCGTGGATGGGGATGTGGCGCTGGTCGGGGCCTATCGGGCGGATCCTGATGGCATGTCCTCTGCCGGCGCGGCGTACGTGTACGAGCGGAATGCCGGGGGCACGAATGCGTGGGGCGAAGTGACGAAGCTGACCGCGTCCGACAAGGCGGCGGACAACTACTTTGGCGTATCGGTGAGCGTGGCGGGGGATTTGGCACTGATCGGGGCCCCTTGGGCGGTTCCCGACGGCCTGAATAGTACCGGCGCGGCGTATATATACGAGCGGAATGCGGGGGGCACGAACGCCTGGGGCGAGGTGGCCAAGCTGACCGCGTCCGACAAGGCGGCGGCAGATGTCTTTGGCGGTTCGGTGAGCGTGGATGGGGACATAGCGCTGGTCGGGGCCTTTTTGGCGTCTCCCGGTGGCGTGTATCGTGCCGGCGCGGCGTACGTGTATGAGCGGAATGCCGGAGGCACGAATACCTGGGGCGAGGTGGCCAAACTGACGGCGTCCGACAAGTGGGCGGACGACGAGTTTGGTTGCTCGGTGAGCGTGAATGGGGATGTGGTGCTGGTCGGGGCCTTTGAGGAGGATCCCAGCTACTTGTACAATGCCGGCGCAGCGTATGTGTACGAGCGGAATGCGGGGGGCACGAACGCCTGGGGCGAAGTGGCCAAGCTGAGCGCGTCCGACAAGGCGTTGAGCGCCGGCTTTGGTCTGTCGGTGAGCGTGGCTGGGGGGGTGATGCTGGTCGGGGCTCCTGGTGCAGAGCCAGCCGGCGCGGCATACATCTTCGAGGGGCTGATCGGCATACCGTTGGCCGTCGTACTGGGCACCAACAGCGCGGCCATCGCCAGCGCCGAGGCGGCGAGCGCGGCCAAGGGCACCGATTTTGGATCCATCCCGTGGGGGCAGTCGCAGACGAATACGTTCGCGATCACGAATGCCGGAAGCGCGGCGCTCTTGATCAGCGGCGTCACGACCAACGGCACCGGTGCGGCTTCGTTCACGGTGCTGGGGATGCCGGCCACCGTGGCGGCGGGCACGGCCTCGAACGTCTCCGTGGTCTTTTCGCCCGGCGCGGTACAGACCTTCACCTGCGTGGTGGCCATCGCCAACAACTCGTCCACCACGCCCTATCTGTTGAACGTGACCGGAATGGCGACCAAGGCCGATCAGGCGATGGACAACTTCCTGCCGGCCAACGGCAGCGATTTTGCCACCGCCCATGCCGTGGGACTGAGCGCGGCGGCTTCATCGGGTCTGGCCGTGACCTTCAGCGTGTTCAGCGGCCCAGGCCAACTGGACGGCACGGGCACGAACTTGACCTTTACCGGCACGGGATTGGTTTCGGTTGTTGCTTCCCAAGCCGGCGACGACAACTGGAATCCGGCGCCGGGCCTGACGAACATGTTCCAGATCCTCGATTTCACCCTGACCATCCAATCGACCTACGGCATTCCGGAACCGGCTTCGGGCATCTATGCCCTTGCCGCGGATGCAATATGGACCAACGGGGTGACGGAACCCGCGCCGGTCGATGGCACGCGGTGGGTCTGCATCGGCTGGGCCATGACGGGCCACTCGCCGGAGAGTGGGAGCGAAACACAGATGGTCATGACCGTGACGAATGACGCCGTACTGACCTGGCTGTGGAACACCAACTACTGGTTGGCCGCAGCGGCAGGCGAGCACGGGTTGATCGATGCGGGCGACGGCTGGCAACCGGCGGGGACGGCGACCCAGATCACGGCCACGGCCGAGGCCTACTATCGCTTCGCAAGCTGGAGCGGAGATGCCGCCGGCAGCGATAATCCGCTGGACCTGCTCATGGATTCGCCCAAATCCGTGCAGGCGGAATTCGCCGCCATTCTTGCCGCCCACGACACCCCGGAATGGTGGCTCGCTCAGCATGGCTGGACCAGCGACTTCGATGCCGCCGCTACCAACGATGCCGAACCCGATGGCTATCCCACGTGGCAGGAATTTGTCGCGGACACCGATCCCGGCAACTCCAGTTCCTATCCGCGCGTCGCCTCTGTCCTCGCAAGCGGCGCGGTCTCCGTCATCACGTGGCCAGCCTCCACCGGACGGATCTACCAAATACACCGCTGCGGCGATCTCGGCACCGGCGAATGGGTCACCCAACAGCTTTTCCTTGGCACCGGCGAATGGACCGACACCAACTTGCCTCCCGCCGCCAAACGCTACTACCGCATCGCCCCCATGCTGCCTTGATCCCTGCGGCAACACGGCCAGTTTCGGTTTTTCCACGGAACGTAAAAACTTCGGGGTATTTTTCCACAGTGTGGGAAAACCGCGAGCCGCGATTCCCCGCAGCGGGGGTAGCGGGTCAGAAAAGGAGCCCGGCGGCGAGCCACAGGACGAGGCCGGCGGTGGCGACGACTTTGAGGAAGAGGACGGAGATGCCGGCGAGTACGGCGCCCCGGGCGATGTGGGCGGCGGGGGCGTTTTTCTTCAGGCGGCGGCGTTCGGCGAGATAGACGAGGGCGAAGCTGCCGAGCATCATGCCGACGAGGCTGCCGAGGACGGGGATGACCATGCCGCCGAGAATCGCGCCGCCGAGGCTGCCGAGGAGGGCCATCCAGCCGGCGGCGGTGGAACCGCCGCGCCGCCGCACGCCCCAGCTCGCGGCAAACCATTCGATGACGTCCACGGCGGCGCAGACGGCGCCGAACGCGAGCAGCGCGGGCCAGCCGGGGAATTGGTCCGGGCCGGTCAGCAGCGCGGCGCCGATGGCCGCGCCGAGGACCAGCCAGGTGCCGGAAATGGAAAATACGGCGAGCACGAGCCCGCCGAGGCACAGCAGCGCGCACGCGGTCCAGGCGAGGAACACGCCGGCGACGGACAACCATTGAAGCAGGGTGGGGCCGACTTCGCTCATTCCTTGACTCCGCCGGAGGTGAGGCCGGAGACGAGGAGCCGCTGGCAGGCGAGGAAGAGGATCGTGATGGGCAGTCCGGAGAGAACGGCCGTGGCGGCGAAATCGCCCCAGAGATAATTCTGTTCGTAGAGGAAGCTGTTGGCGCCGACGGCGAGCGTCCATTGGTCGGTGCGCTGGAGGACGACGCTGGCGAGGGGGTATTCGCCGACGAGGCCGATGAAGGCGAGAATGAAGACGATGGCGAAGATGGGCAGCGAGGTCGGCAACATGATGAGCCGGAAGGTCTGCCACGGCGTCGCGCCGTCGATCATCGCGGATTCCTCAAGGGAGATGGGCAGGGAATCGAAGTAGCCCTTGATCATCCAGATGTGGGTGGCGATGCCGCCGAGGTAGGCGAGGATGAGGCCGGGATGCGTATCGAGGCCGAAGGCGGGCGCCCAGCGGCCGACGGCTTCGAGGATGGAATAGATGGCGATGAGGGCGAGCACCATCGGGAACATCTGGAGAATGAGCAGGCCGCCGAGGATCCGATCGCGTCCCCGGAAGCGCATCCGGGCGAAGGCATAGGCGCAGGTGGAGGAGAGGGCGAGGATCAGGATGGCGCTGGCGGCGGATATCTTCACCGAATTCCAGAACCAGCGCAGAACGGAGACGGAGGGAACTTCCCACGAGCCGTCGGCCTGCAGGACGGGCAGGCCGAGCACCATGCGCCAGTGTTCGAGGCTGAAGGTCTCCGCGGAAGGCAGGATTCCGCCGACGGCGAAATTGCCCTTACGGAAGGAAATGGAGACGACCATGAACAGCGGCACCGCCACGAGCGCGATGAAGCCGATCAGCACGGCGTGGGCGAGGATCAGGCGACCGCGATAGGCCTTGCCTTCAACCATGGTTTCCTCCCTTCGCGGCGGGGGCGGGGCGGCTGAAACGGAGCTGCTGCCACGCGAGCAGGGCCACGACGATGAACAGCAGCGTGGCGACGGCGGAAGCGAATCCGAAGCGCGCCGAGGAATCCTTGAAGGCCATGCGGAAGACATAGGACACGAGGAGGTCCGTGGTGCCCGCGACGGTGGCGGAGCCGACGATGTCGGGCTTGCCGCCGGTGAGCAGGTAGATCAGCGAGAAATTGTTGAAATTGAACGCGAAGCTGGCGATCAGCAACGGGAACAGCGGCGGGAAGATCTGCGGCAGGGTGACGCGCCAGAAGTTGGTCCAGGGCCCGGCGCCGTCGATGGCGGTGGCCTCGTAGAGTTCGTCGGGCACGGCCTGGAGCATGCCGGAGGCGATGATCATCATGTAGGGATAGCCCAGCCACGCGTTGACGATCAGGATCATGGCGCGCGCCAGCCATGGATCGGTGAACCACTTGGGCGCGATGCCGAAAAGCGAAGTCAGGATCTGGTTGATCTCGCCGAAGCCTTCGTTGAAGAGACCCTTGAAGACGAGGATGGGGATGAAGGCGGGGATGGCATAGGGCAGGATGAGCAGCGTGCGGTAGATCGCCCGCCCGCGCAGGGCCTTCCATTGCAACAGGCACGCCAGCGCGACGCCGATGGCGAACGTGGTGGCGACGGACAGGAACGCGAAGCACACGTTCCAGCCGAAAATCTTGAGGAACGGCGCGCGGATGGCCGGATCGCGGAAGATGAGGCGGAAGTTTTCGGTGCCGATCCACACGCGCCAGCCGGGGCCAACGGGCTCGCCGGATTTTTCGTCGACGTAGTTGCCGCGGGGAGGGTCGGGCACGAGGACTTGGCCGGTGACGGCGTGGACGAGTTTGTCGCCGTCCTCGTTCCAAAGGGGCAGGCGGAAGCCCAGCGCGCGGAGACTCACGAGGCGCAACGGGACCGGCGATCCGGGGAACGAGAAGCGCGCCGCATTCAGCCAGGCGCGGGCGGCGATGACGTCGCGCAGGGGCAGCGCCTCGGCGGTGGGCGCGGCGAGATTAAGCGCGAGCGTGACGGGCTGGCCGGCGTCGGCTTCGGCGGGCGTGAACGGACGGGAAATCAACAGGTTCTTGCCCATGTCGCCGTTGCCCATCGGCACGACGATCTGATACTGGCCGGGCGCGGCGGCGGGATGGATGCGGAAGGAAAGGCGCTCGTCGCGCGGGGCGTAGGCGTCCTGCGCGAACCAGGCGCGGACGCGGTCCTGGGAGAGCAGGTGTTCGCCGCTGAAGTTGGTGAAGGCGACGTAGACGGTGTAGAGCAGGGGCATCAGGACGAAGACGGCGAAGGCGGCGAGGCCGGGCAGGAGGTAGCGCGCGGCGTGGGCGCGGGCGGAGTTGTAGACCCAGGCCGCGAACGCCGCGCAGGCGCAGAGGGCCGCGCCGAGCAGCGGCGCGCCGGCCCAGGCCATGCGCGCGGCGAGCAGCGCCGCGCCGGCGACCAGCAGCGCCCACAGGATCCGGCTGAACGTCCGCGCGACCATCTCAGGGCTTCCTCAACATGCGCTGGCGGGCGTTTTCAAGCGCGGCGCGCGGTTCGGCGCGGCCGGAGGTGGCGGTGGCGAGCGCGGATTCCATGGAGGTCCAGAACACGCCCATCTGGGGGATGTTGGGCATGAGCAGGCCGACCTCGATGTTCTTCATCGAGCCGGCGACGTGCGGATCGGCGGCTTTGGCCCGGTAGGCGTCGATGAGCGCCGGCACGCCGAGGGGCACGTGCTTGTCCATGGCGTCGAGGCCCCGCGGGGTGATGAGATAGTTTTCCAGGAATTCCTGGGCGAGATCGAGATTGGGGCTAGAGCGGTTGAAGACCGCGCCGACGACGCCGACGAACGGGCGGGCAGGTTGGCCGTTCACGCCGGGGATCGTCGTGACGCCGAAATCGATGCCGCTCTTCTTGAGGTTTTCCCAGGCGAAGGGGCCGGAAACGAACATCGCGAGCTGGCCCTGGTTCATTTGGGCTTCGGCGACGGAATAGGAAAGGCTGGAGGGCAGGACGCCGGCGCGGATAAGGCCGACGATGGCTTCGAGTCCGGCGACGGCGCCGGGCCTGTCCACGCCGACGTCGGCGACGTCGTAGGCGCCGTCGGGGCCTTGGCCGAAAATGTAGCCGCCGTCGGCGGCGAGCAGACCGAACGTAAAATAGGCGTTGTTGTAGTCCCAGAGGATCGGGGCCGCGCCGCGGGCCTTCAGGCGCGGCGCGAGTTGCGCGCAATCGGCGAGATTGGCGGGGATTTCGTTTTCGGAGATGAGGGCCTTGTTGTAGAGGAGTCCGGTGGATTCCATGGCGAGGGGATAGCCCCAGAGGCGGCCGCGATGGGTGAAGGCGGCGAGGGCCTTGGGAAAGATGCGGTTGGTGAAGGCCGGGTCGGGATCCACGGGCAGGAGCAAGCCGGTGTCGGCCCATTCGCCGAGACGGTCGTGGGCCCAGATCATGACGTCGGGCCCTTTGCCGCTCTTGGCGGCGTGGAAGAATTTGTCCGTGGCGCCTTCCGGATGCTCCACGACGACGGGGATTCCGGTGTTTTCGGTGAAAATGCGGCCGATTTCGGAGATGCCCTCGTAGCCCTTGTCGCCGTTGATCCAGATGAGGATGGTGTTCGGTTCCCAGGCGGAAACCGGGAAGGTGGCGGCCCACAGGAGGGCCCAGACAAGGCAATGCCGGAGACGGGTCACGGCGGCAGAATAGCGGGGAAAGGGCGAGGGAGGCAACGGGAAAGGGGTCGATTTCCGCGAAAATTTGCGTTTGTTGCCTTGACAGCTTTGCGGACTTCCCTCATATTCTAAAATTGCGTCCAAAAGAAAGCAGACTGGGCACCCCCATCCATTATGGCAAGCAAATCGAAGAAAAAAATCGTCGCAACTAAATCCGTTTCAAAGAAATCGCCCAAACCGGCGGCGAAAGCCGGCGCTAAGCCGGCGGCCCAAAAGGCCGTATCCAAGAAACGTTCGCCTGCTCCGGCGAAACCCGCTGTCCAGTCGACCAAGTCCGCGGCCGCTAAAAGCGGCAAGGGCGCGGCCCGCCTGACGCCGCCGCCGGTGCCGTCGGCCAAGGAGCAGGCCGGGAAGAAGAATCCCGACTACATGCTGCAAATCATCAGCCATGCGCGGGACCGGGGCGGCAAGATCGCCCGCGACGAGCTGAATGATCTGCTCCCGGCGGAACTGATCCATGCGGAGGAAATCGAGCGCGTGGAGGAGAAGCTCCGCGGACTCGGCATCGAAATCGTGCGCGACGGCTCCGAGATCGAAGCGGCGGCGCCCGCTGAAAAGGCGGCGGCGCCCTCGCGCTCCGACAGTTCCGTGATCGACGATCCCGTGCGGATGTATCTGAAGCAGATGGGCCAGGTGCCCCTCCTGACCCGCGAGCAGGAAGTGGAAATTTCCAAGCGGATCGAAGAAGCGGAAGACCATGCCAAGCGGCTGTTGCATCGTTTTGGCTTCGCGCCGCAGGCCTACTTCGAGATGGTCGATCGGCTGAAGACGTCCCGCGAGCGGTTCGACCGCGTCATCACCGACAAGCACGAGGGCGAAAAAAGCGAAAAGCACGAGACCGACAAGCGCGAGATCGGGCGCGACAAGTATTTCGGGGAGATCATTCCCAAGCTGAACAAGAGCGTCCCGCGCGCCCAGACCCTGGTTCGCGACCGTTTCCGCGCGCTGATTTCCTCCCGGCTTTCCAAAGCCCAGCAGGAGAAGCAGAAAAAGGCGTTCGTGCAGGCTCGCGAACGGCTGGCGGCGTTGCTGTGCGATTTCTTTTTCAAGCAAAAGGCCATCGAGGACTTCGCCCTGCACGCCGAAGCGCTGGCGAAGGACTTCGACGAGCGTCTGAAGCAGACCCGCGAGCTGGAGAAGAGCAAGAGCGCGGCCAAGCAGGCGCAGGCCAAGGAAGTCCGAAAGGCCCTGCGGCACATGGAGGAAGAACAGTGCCTCTGCGCCGAGGAATTCGTCGCGCAGCACGTCGAGCTGAAGGAGTGGCTGCGCAAAGGCCTCAAGGCCAAGTCCGAGATGGTCGAAGCCAACCTGCGCCTCGTGATTTCCATCGCCAAGAAATACACGAACCGCGGCTTGTCGTTCCTGGACCTGATCCAGGAAGGCAACATGGGCCTGATGAAGGCGGTCGAGAAGTTCGAGTACCAGCGCGGCTACAAGTTCAGCACCTATGCCACCTGGTGGATCCGCCAGGCCATCACGCGCTCCATCGCCGATCAGGCGCGCACCATCCGCATCCCGGTCCACATGATCGAGACGATCAACAAGCTGATGCGCATCCAGAAGCAGCTCGTGCAGACCTACGGCCGCGAGCCGACGCCCGAGGAAATCGCCGAGGAAATGAACCTGCCGGTCGACCGCGTCCGCGCGGTGCTCAAGATGGCCCAGCAGCCCATTTCCCTGCAAAGCCCGGTGGGCGACAGCGAAGACACCCACTTCGGCGATTTCATCGAAGACAAATCGGCGGAAAATCCGAGCGAAATGACCGCCTACAGCTTGCTCAAGGAGCGGCTGCAGGACGTGCTGGGAACGCTGACCGAGCGCGAGCAGGAAGTCTTGACGCTGCGCTTCGGCCTGGCCGACGGCTATTCCCGCACGCTGGAAGAAGTCGGCAAGAAGTTCAAGGTGACGCGCGAGCGCATCCGGCAGATCGAAGCCAAGGCGCTGCGGAAAATGCGCCATCCCACCCGCATCCGGAAGCTGGAAGGCTTCCTCGAGAACGACTGAAAAAAGCGATCCAACCCGACAGAGCAATCCGGGGCCGCTGGCCCCCAGAGGAGGAACCATGAGCAGTTTAATCAAGCAAATCGTCAAGCGCGACGGCACCACGGTGTCCTATGACCGGGACCGGATCGGCACGGCCATCTTCAAGGCCGCGGCCGCAGTGGGCGGCAGCGACCGGGCCGAGGCGGACCGGATCGCCGGGCTCGTCGAAACCAAGCTGGAAAAGAATTTCGGCGCCGGGGCCATTCCCTCGGTCGAGGAAATCCAGGATCTCGTCGAGGAAACGCTGATCAAGGAAGGGCATGCCAAGACGGCGCGGGCCTACATCCTCTACCGCCACGAGCGGCAGATGGAACGCGCGCAGCGGGCCTACAAGTTCGAGGCCACCGACAACATCCCGTACAAGAAAATCTACGAAGTCCTCCGCTGGAACATGGACCACGGCTGCGAGACCGTCGACGGGCTCAACGAGATCATCGCGTCCGGCAAGTTGCCGGAGCTGATCGCCGACTGCGAAGAGCGCTACGACGTCGAGGTCAAGGCCGGCGCGCAGAAGTTCATCGAGCGGTTGCCGGACGTGCGGGTGTTCTTCATCGCCGGGCCCAGTTCGTCGAGCAAGACGACCACCACGATCAAGGTCAGCGAGAAGCTGGCCGAGGCTGGGCGGGAGTTCCTGGCGCTGAACGTCGACCACTACTTCTTCAACCTCGAGCAACATCCCCGGGACGAATTCGGCGACTACGACTACGAGACGCCGCACGCGCTGGACCTGAAGCTGATCGACCAGCACGTCGCCGCGCTGCTCGAGGGCAAGACGATCAAGACGCCGCACTACGACTTCAAGACGGGCAAGCGGCAGCTCGACGTCTACGACATGAAGCTGGCGCCGAACCAGATCCTGCTGATCGACTCCCTGCACGGCCTGTACGGCGAGATGACCCAGAGCACGCCGAACGAGAAGAAGTTCAAGCTCTACATCGAGACGCTCGGCCAGGTGCGCAACCACGAGGGCCTGTTCATGCGCTGGGCGGACAACCGCCTGCTGCGCCGCATGATCCGCGACAGCTGGCACCGCAACCTCCAGCCCGAGCAGACGCTGACCCACTGGCACTACGTGCGCCGCAGCGAGCTGCGCAACATCATCCCGTTCATCGGGACGGTGGACTACCTGGTCAACAGCGCGATGCCCTTCGAACTGCCGATCCTCAAGGCGCGGCTGTTCAAGTACTTCCCCGCGGCGATCGAGAAGTTCAAGAACGACGCCAAGCGCCAGGACGCCTATGTCCGCGCCAAGCGCGTGTACGACACCTTGAAGGACCTGACGCCCGTCGAGGACGACAGCCCCGTGTCGAAGAAGTCGCTCCTGCGCGAGTTCATCGGCGGGAGCCAGTACAAGTACTGAGCCGGCGGACAGGGCAACGGAAGGCGCGGGAGCGATCCCGCGCCTTTGTTGCGTACCGGAGTGAACCTGCGCGATTTTCGGACCGCTCGGAGAGCGGTCCCTACCGCAGCCGAAGACCGTGGGTAAGGTAGGGACGCCTCTCCGAGGCGTCCGATACGTCAGCGCGCGCGGACGGCGAGATAGGTCTTGATGGCTTCGACGCTGTTTTCGACGACTTCGCAACGGGTCTTCGCGTTCTTCAGGGCGTCGAGCATGGGATGGTGCGCGAGATCTTCGCCGGTGGCGTCTTCGATGGCGTCGGGGAATTTGGCGGGATGCGCCGTGGCCAGGCAGATCATCGGCTCGTCCAGCTCGTTGTATTGCTCGGCCA
>CAZECJ010000066.1:0-14834 GCA_964510645.1 uncultured Verrucomicrobiota bacterium
TCTACAACGAGACCCGCTACAAGATGCTGGTCAAGAGCAACCCCGAAGCCGCTGCCAAGCTGCTCGAGCACGCCCAAGCCGACATCGCCAAGGATTGGGCCAAGTACGCCAAGATGGCCGATCTGGCCCCGGCGGCCCCCGCCGCCCCGGCCGCGCCCAAAGCCTAGTCGCCACCCGGCCGACAGCGCCCCGGAGAAATCCGGGGCGCTATTTTTTCGCGCCCGGTCCGTTCGTTCCCAGGCTCACCACCCTGAAGCAATCTTCAGAATGCGGGCTTTGAATTCGCCGTGGCATCGGCCATTATTAGCGGCTATGGACATTGCGGGCACAATTCCCTTTTTGCCTCCCGCCGCCGACGGCCGCGGGAAGATCGATCTTTCCGTCTTGCTGCCGGCCTACAACGAGGAAGCCTGCCTCGCCGCCATCGTTCGCGAAACGGTTTGCGTTCTGCACGGCATGGACAAGTCGTTCGAGATCCTCGTGGTGGACGACGGCTCGACCGACTGGACCCCCCGGCGCCTAAACGATCTCAGCGCAGAGGTGGCCGAGTTGCGCTTCTTGCGCCTCGCGACCAACTCGGGCCAAAGCGCCGCGCTCTGCGCGGCCTTCCGCGCCGCGCGCGGCAGGATTTTGGTTACCCTCGACGCCGACGGCCAGAACGATCCGTCCGACATCCCTGCGCTGGTCGCCAAACTGGATACCTGCGACCTCTGTTGTGGATACCGGGCCAAACGGCAGGACTCCTGGTCCAAGCGCTTCGGCAGCCGTCTCGCCAACGCCGTCCGCAACCGCATCCTCCGCGAGAACATCCGCGACACCGGCTGCACTCTCAAGGCCTTCCGCGCGGAGTGGGCGCGCGAGCTGCCCATGCAGTTCCGCGGCATGCACCGCTTCATCCCGGCCTTGCTGGCCATGGCGGGCGCCCGCATCGAGGAAATTCCCGTTCACCACCGCCCGCGCGCGGCGGGCCAAAGCAAATACACCAACTGGGGCCGGTTAAAGGAAACCCTCTGGGACCTATGTGCCGTCCGCTGGATGCAGAAACGCTATCGGTCGATCCGAACGGAGGCCATTCAATGGAAACGCTGAAACATTTTCTCGATGTGTTGGCCCAACCCATGGGCATGCTCGGCATGCTGGGCCAGACGCTTTTCTTTTCCCGCTTTCTCGTCCAGTGGATCGCATCCGAGAAAAAAGGGAAATCCACCGTTCCGGTTTCCTTCTGGTATCTGTCGATCGGCGGCGGCGGCCTGCTGCTGTTCTATGCGATCTGGCGCAAGGACCCCGTCATCACCCTCGGCCAGCTCGTCGGCCTGTTTGTCTACGTCCGCAATCTGATCCTCATCCACCGCCACAAAACCGCGCAGGCGGCGGTCTCCTGAAAGGGGTCCGGCATGCACCGCCCCACCTGTTGGAACCTGTTTCTCCTCGCCGCCCTGCTCTGGGGCGGCGAATACCTGCGCCGCGACCTGTGGCAACCCGACGAGGTTCGCTATGCCTACGTCGCGCGCGAAATGGCGCAGGACGCCCACTGGTTCGTGCCCTTCCGCAGCGGCGAGTATTACGCCCATAAGCCGCCGCTCCTTTTCTGGCTGATCAACTTCGTTTCATCGGTGACCGCCCTGCCGATTGGACGCCTGACGGTGCGCCTGCCGGGTTTCTTTGCCGGCATTCTCGCCTTGTGGGCCACCGCCCGCCTCGCGGAACGCTGGGCCGGCGTCAAAGCCGCCTGGCCCGCCGTCCTGACGCTGTGCACCACCTATCTGTTCTGGCATGAAATCGGATTTGCCCGCATGGACGGTCCGCTGCTCGGCTGGACCATGGGCGCGCTGGCGCTCCTCTTCCTGAACGACGACGCCCCCACGCGCTGGAAGCCCGCGCTGGCGTGGCTGTGCATGGGGCTGGGCATCCTGACCAAGGGGCCCGTCGGGCTCCTCATCCCGGCCGGAGCCTACGCAACGGCCCGCCTCGCCGCCGGCGAAGGCCGCCTGCTGAAAAAATCGCATTGGGCGTGGGGGCCGTTCATTGCCCTGGCGCTGCCGGCCCTTTGGCTGGGTCTCGCCTGGGGCACGGGGGCGCCGGAGGGCTATTTCCGCGAGCTCCTGTTCTCGCAAAATCTCGAACGCGCCGCCGGCGAACTCGGCCACCGGCAACCCTTCTTCTATTTCCTCACCACCGCACCAGCGGATCTCCTGCCATGGACGTTCTGCCTGCCCGCCGCCGCATGGATTCTCTTCCGCGATCCGGAGCGCCGGCCGCTGCTCCGGCGGCTCGGGGGCTGGATCGGATTCATCTTCGTCTTCTTCAGCCTGCTGGCCTCGAAACGCAACGTCTACCTCCTCGGCTTGTTCCCCGCCGTGGCCATTTTGATCGGCGCCGCCTGGCCGGATTTGAATGCCGCCCAATTCCGCTGGGCCCGATTCGCGCGCGGCGCCTTTCTGCTGCTGCTGCCCGCCGCGGGACTTGGGCTTCTGGCGGCCAGCGTCTATCCGAAGCTGCCGATCCCCGGCTGGACCCTCTGGCCCGCCGGTCTCGCGGCTGCGCTCGGGAGCATCGCCCTCTGGCGCGAAGCCCGCTGGAGGAATCCCCCGCCTTGCTTTTTCCCGTTGACCGCCTTGGTCCTGCTCGCCGTGCAAGGCGCGGTCGGCTTGTTCATCTATCCGGCCGTCAATCCGCTCAAGACCCCGGTCGAATTTGCCCGGACGGCCCAAGCGCGCCTGCCGGCGGATCGTCCCGTGCTGATCTACAAGATCAACGGCGAAATCCTGGCGTATTACGCCAACCGCCGCGGCGAGGTCGCGCGCACGCCGGAGGAATTGTTGACCGCCATGGAACGGGAACGGCAGGGCATGGCCGTCTTCCAAAAGAACGATTTCGACGCCTGGCCCGCAGGCGCCCCCCGCCTCTCCGGCGAAACCCGAGAGTTCCGCTCCGGCAGCGGCCGATACGTGTGGCTGGAATTCAATCTCGCGGAATCCGCGTCCCCGGCAAACATCCCTCTCCGCGGCGCAAAGGATGGCACATGAAAACACGCTACGAAAAACTTCGGATTCCGGTTTCCCGCCTGGCATCCGCCGTGGCGGTGTTTTTCCTGATTTTCTCGACCAGCCGCTGGGAGGACCGGAGCCTGTTGGCCACGACCGCCTTGTTCACGTTCGGCATGTTTCTGATCGCCATCGGTTCTCTCGGCCGCATGTGGTGCTCCGTCTACATCGCCGGCTACAAAGACCGGGTCTTGATTACGCAAGGTCCCTATTCCATTTGCCGGAATCCCCTGTATTTCTTCAGCACGTTCGGGGCGCTGGGCGTCGGATTCTGCACGGAAACGCTCGCCTTCCCGCTGGCCCTTCTGCTTGTGATGGTCTTGTATTACCCGCTGGTCATCCGGAAGGAAGAGCAACGCCTCCGGGAACACTTCGGAAGCGATTTCGACGAGTACGCAAAGCGCGTCCCGGCCATTTTCCCGAAGTTTTCGCTGTTCGCCGAGCCGACAACCTACACGGTAAACCCGATCGTCTATCGGCGACACATGTTCAGCGCGCTGTGGTTTGTCTGGATCGCGGGCCTGATCGAACTGGCGGAAGGACTCAAGGAGATCGGCTGGCTCCCTTCCTTCTGGTTCCTCTATTGATGCGGCGCGGAACGCCGTGAAAGCCGCGCGCCGGGCCCGGCCATCGATGACATGGCCCGGGGAATTTCGGGGCTGCGGATCATGGAGTTTGGCGCCCGCAACATCCCCTTCCCGCCCGGGTTCGTAATTCCGCTAAGCGTGCTGACGACGGCGTGGCGGTCTGCTTCGCAACAAAAGCCGCTAAACCGCGGCGCTGGTCGGGCCGAGGATCACGCCGTGCAGAACGGCAGCCGGCATTCGAAGCGCGCGCCCGGTTTTCCGGGATTGGCCAGCTTCAATTCCCCGCCGTGCACCGCCGCGATCTGCGCCGCCAGCGAAAGCCCCAGTCCCGCCGTGCCGGTTTCGCCGCCCGGCACTTGCGCAAAGCGGTCGAAGATCTTTTGCGCGAATTCGTCTGGAATCCCCGGCCCGCTGTCCGTCACGGACAGCCGGATGCCGTTGCCCAAGTCCGCGGCAACCTCGATCCGGACCGTCCCGCCTTTAGGGGTGTGACGCAGGGCGTTGTCCACCAGATTGCCCAGCAGTTCCACCAACAGCTCTTCGATCCCATCCACCCGCCGGTCCGCCGCCCCGGCGGCAACGGCGAGTTCCACCCCGCGCGCCTCGGCCAACGGCTGGTAAATCTGCCGCACCTGCTCGACCACCGCCCCCAGCGGGATCGGCGCGAACCGAGTCTTCAGCGCGCCGGCTTCCAGCCGCGAGAGCTGCAACAGTTGCTCGACGATCCGCGTCAGCCGGTCCAGCTCGCCGAGCATGGCCTCCAGCGCTTCGCGATATTCCTCCGCCGTGCGCGAGCGGCTCAAGGTCACCTCGCCTAGATTGCGTATCGCCGCGATCGGATTCCTCAGCTGGTGCGCGGCGTCGCCGCTGAACCGCTCCAAGCGCCGCAGCGCCCCGGCATAGCCGTCGAACGCCGCATTCACCGTCTCCGCCAGGACCTTCGTTTCGTCGTCCGGCATCGTCGCCGTTTCGATCCGCTCCTCCCACCGCCCGCCGCGGATGCGTTTCGCCGTCGCGGCAACGGCATGCAGCGGACGGGTAATCCGCCGCGCCAGCCACCAGGCCACCCCCGCCAGCAACGGCACCAGCAGCAGCGTCAACCCCACGCCCTGGACCACTTCCATCAGGCCTTCTGCGAAGTTCTCGTAGGGATTCGCCCGCCGGTGGGCGTATTCCACCGCCGTGTAGATCGTCGCCTGGCTCGCGACGAACAGCGCCAGCAGGACCAGCAGGTACAGGAACGTCCGCGATCGGAATTGGATGCTCATGCCGATTCCTCCGCCAGCCGAAAGCCCACGCCCCGCACCGTTCGGATCAGCTTGGAATCGTGTTCTCCGTCGATTTTTTCCCGCAGATGCGACAGGTGCACGTCGATCACGTTGTCCAGCGGCGTCAGCCGCCGATTGACCTTCCACACTTCCCGCGCCAGCAAATCGCGCGACACCGGCTGCCCCCGCCACTGCGCCAGCAGGGCCAGGACGTCGAATTCGCGCGAGGTCAACTCCACCTGTCGTCCGGCCCGCCGCACCTGCCGGTGCAACCGATCGATTTCCAGATTCCCGATGCGCAAGACGTCTTCTTCGGACTGCGCCGCCGTGCGCAGCCGCGCGCGGATCCGCGCCAGCAGTTCGGCGAAGGCGAAGGGCTTGGTCAGATAGTCGTCCGCGCCTTCTTCCAATCCCGCCACGCGTTCCGGCAGCGTGTCGCGCGCCGTCAGGATGATCACCGGCATCCGATACCCGGCCCCGCGAACCCGCCGCAGCCACGTCCGCCCGTCGCCGTCAGGCAGGTTCAAATCCAGCACCACCAGCGCCGGCGTCCCCCGCGCCAACTGCTCGTCCGCCGCCGCCAAGCGGTCGGCCGTCGCAACGGCAAATCCCGCCTCGCGCAATCCGCGCACCAGGCTTTCCGCCACCCGCCGGTCGTCTTCCACCACCAGCAGTCTGCCATTCTCTTTGACCGCGTCCTCTATCATGGTTCTGAAGCAATCTTAAGATTGATTGTTTTGAAAGCGAGGACATTCCGATAGATAGTGGCGCCATGACAAACGCGTGGAAAACGTTGTTCGAGACCGGCCGCATCGCTTGTGCCGCCTTGCGGGAGCAGCAGGAATGCATCCGCGAGATCCACGCGCGCCTCGCGCCCCACCTGGCCAGCCCCGCGGACACCCCCCCCGCCTACGCCGTCCGCCCCGCCCCGCTCCCCGAGGCCAACCTCGGCTGGCGCAAAAACATCTTCTCCACCCTGTTCCAGTCCGTCTACCACCTGATGGACGTCCCCGCGTCCCGCCGCCTTCTCTACGGCAAGCTCATCCACCTCTTCCGCATCTGGGTCACCTCCGCCGACAACCTGCTCGACGGCGAGGACAAGGAAGTCGTGCCGCTGGACATGCCCGGTTCCGCCCGCGTCATGCGGCAGGTCGTCGCCGTCATGGCCGCCGACCGCGTCCTGGCCGACATCCTCAACGACGCCGTCGCGGCCGGCACGATCACCGCCGCCCAGCGCGCCGACCTTTCCCGCGAATCCCTCTGCCGCCTCTTGCCCAGCGCCGCGCAGGAAGCCACCGAGGAAGGCGGCATCGTCGTCCGTCCGCCGCCGGAGGAAGTCCTCGGCGTCATCCACCGCCTGAAGACCGGATTGCTCTTCAACGTCGCCTTCGTCGGTCCCGAGATCGTCGAACCCCTCGTTTTCGCCCGCACCGCGCGGCTTCGCGAAGGCCTGATGGATTTCGGCCTCGGCTGCCAAGTGCTCGACGACGTCCGCGACATGGCCCGCGATCTTCTGGAACAGCGCCACAACGTCGTCCTCTCCGCCCTGGCCCATGGACATCCCGCCTTGCTGGACCAGCTCGCGCGGCAGGCGCAATCGCCCGCCGACCGCCTGTATCTCTCGGCGCCGGCAGTCGTCCTGCCCATCGCCCGCCAGGGCTTCGACCTGCTCGTCTCCGGCCTGCGCACGCTCGGCGAGGCCGGCCTCGGCTACGACGGCGCCCAGGCCGAATCCATGGCCCGTGCCATGTTTCCCGTGCTCGATCTGGAGGGTCTGTCCATTGGCTAAGCGTCTCCATCCCCGTTCACCGGTCGCCCAGCGCACCGCCGGCATCACGCTCGACCACGCCGCGTCGGTCTACGATTGGCTCGCGCCGCTCATGACCTTGGGCTCCGAACACCGCCTGCACCGCCAGGTCGTCGCGCGCCTCGCCCTCGACCGCCCCGCCGCCGTGCTCGACGTCGGTTGCGGCACCGGCACCCTCACGCGCCAGACCTACGACGCCCTCCCCGCCGACGCGTCTCGCCGCGTCTGCGGCGTCGATGCCGCCGAGGCCATGATCGCCGTCGCCCAGAAGAAAGCCGGCGCCCGCCCCGGCCTCGAATTCGCCGCCGCCCTCGCCGAGGACCTGCCCTATCCCGACGCCTCGTTCGACCGCGTGCTCTCCACCTTTTTCTTCCACCACTTGAACTACGGCCTCAAAGTGAAGGCCCTCGCCGAAATCTGGCGCGTGCTTCGTCCCGGCGGTCAAGCCGCGATCCTCGACGTCGACATTCCCTATACCCGTTTCGGCGCCCTCTGCGCCTGGTCCGGCTACTATCTTTTCCGCCAGCCTGAAATCGCCGAAAACATCCGCGGCCGGCTCCGCTACGCCCTCCAGGACTCCCCGTGGCGCGACCACTGGAGCATTCCCTCGCGCCACTCGGGCTATCTCAGTCTGTTCAGTTTGGTCAAACCCCGGGAGAATAAAACATGAAAAACAAGATCCTCGCCCTCATCGGACTGCTCGCCCTGCCCTGCGCCGCCTTGGCGCAGGTCCAGCCTCCCGACGACCCCGTCGGCAAGGCCACCGCCGCCTACTTCGCGAAAACGTTCGCCGACCTCAAGGCCGTCGCGGACCGGCAGCCCACCAAGGACACCTTCCGCGACGCCATGAAGCCCCTCGAAGAAGCCACCGCGGGTTTCTTCGGCGGCTCGTTCATCGATACGGATTTCGTCATCCGCGAGGTCTACCATCCCCGCGACTTCCTCGCCCGCGGCTTCGACCTCAAAAAGGTCAAGCAACTCGACTACTTCTGGGATCTCATGCGCAAGAATCCCACCCCGCAAGTCAGCGAGCCCGGTCATGGCAGCATCGTCCAGCCCCGCCTCATCGCCATGCGCTATCCCGTCATGAAGGACGGCCAGTTGGCCGCCGTCGTCAGCTTCTTCGTCCGCACGGGAGCCTTCCTCGACGCCGTCGGCCTCGGCGACGCGAAGGGCTACCGCATCACCTGCCGCGGCGTCCTCGCCGAAGAAGACGGCAAGCTGGG
Source organism: uncultured Verrucomicrobiota bacterium (assembly GCA_964510645.1). Lineage (GTDB taxonomy): Bacteria > Verrucomicrobiota > Kiritimatiellia > CAIQIC01 > Lenti-01 > Lenti-01. The sequence goes on from CAZECJ010000066.1 coordinate 7,933, forward strand.
CGCCAGCTCCAAGTCCGTGACCGTCTCCCTGCCCGCCAACGAATGGCTCATCGAGTACGTGAAGTGAATCTCCTCATCGCCGGAGCCGGCGGCGTCCTCGGCCGCGAACTCGTCCGCCAAGCCCTCGCCCGCGGCGACCACGTCGCCGCGCTGGTCCTGCGGAAGGGCGAGTTGCGCGTCATCGAGCACCCCCGCCTGCGCATCATCGAAGCCGACGTCACCCAGCCCGAGCAGCTCGCGGGCATCTGCAAGGGACTGGAACAGGTCATCTCCTGCATCGGCATCACCCGCCTCAAGGGCAACCTGACCCACGAGATCGTCGATTACCGCGGCAATCTGAACTTGCTGGAAGAAGCCCAGCGCAGCGGCGTCGCGAAGTTCGGCTTCATTTCGCCCGCCGGCACCGAGCTGGGCTTCGGCCACGCCCCGCTCATCGACGCCAAGTACCGCTTCGAGCAGGCCCTGCAAGCCAGCGGCGTGCCGTGGGTGCTCTTTCGCTCCGGCGGATTCTTCCCCGACATCGCCGAAATGCTGAAGCTGGCCGCCAAAGGCCCGCTCTACGCCATCGGCAACGGCGGCTCCCGCAGCACGCCCGTGCACATCCCCGAGTTGGCCGCTATCATGCTGGAAGAAATGGGCAAGCAATCCAACGCCGTCGTCGGCGTCGGCGGACCCGAGGATCTGACCTGGCGCGAAACTTGCGAGACCTGCTTCGCCGCGCTGGGCAAACCGCCGCGCATCTCCTATGCCCCCGTTTGGATCTGCAGGCTGGCGCTCGCGCTCCTCCGCCCCTTCAGCTACCGCCACTGGGCCATGGGCAAGCTCCTGCTCTTCATGTCCACCCACGACGTCCCCACGCCCCGCCGCGGCACCGTCAAGCTCCGCGACTACCTCGCCGGCCTCGGCAAATCCTGATCCGCCCCCCCCCGGCGGCAAATCGCGGCGAAACGGGATCCGGTTGGGCGCAATCTCCATTATCAATGTTTGCAAACATTGATCATTCGTGCCGCGAGTCCCCGCCGGCGGGGCGAAGGCACGGCTACAGGGCGAGGAGTTCCTGGACGTCGTCCCAGGTGAGGTTGTGGACGTCGGTGGCGTCGTCGCCGTCCTCGAGCGTGGCGTTGTAGAGCTTCTGCTTCTTGCGCTGGAGGGAGAGAACGCGCTCTTCGATGGAATCCTGGGCGATGAGCTTCACGCTGTAGACGGTGCGCTTCTGGCCGATGCGGTAGGCGCGGTCGGTGGCCTGGTTTTCGACGGCGGGGTTCCACCATGGATCGTAGTGGATGACCATGTCGGCGCCGGTCAGGTTCAGGCCCGTGCCGCCGGCCTTCAGGCTGATGAGGAACAGCGGGATGGAGGCGTCGCGGTTGAATTCCTGCACGATCTTGAGGCGTTCCTGCGTGGCGCCGTCGAGGTAACAGTAGCGCAGGCCGCGGCGGCCGAGTTCCCCGCGCAAAATGGTCAGCATGGACACGAACTGGCTGAAGACCAGCACGCGATGGCCGGCATCCATCGCTTCGTCGAGCAGTTCGAAGAAGAGGTCCATCTTGGCGGACGGTTCCTTCGATTCGAGTCCCGGCAGCTTGACCAGATCGAGATGGCAGCAGATCTGCCGAAGGCGCAGGAGGGTGTTGAGGATCTCGAACTTCGAGCGCTGGAAGCCCTGTGCGGCGACGAGGTCGGCGATCTTGCGGCGCGAGTCTTCGAGCAAGGCGGAATAGACTTTTTTTTGGTCGTTGCTCAGCGCGCAGGCGGCGATGCGCTCGATCTTGGGCGGGAGCTCCTTGGCGACGTCTTTCTTCATCCGGCGCAGGAGGAACGGCCGCAGCTTGCGGCGCAGCTTCCACTGCGCGAGTTCGCCTTCGGGACCGCCCTGCGCGATGGGCTGCTCGATGTTGGCCCGGAACGATTCGTGGTTGCCGAGATAGCCCGGCATCAGGAAGTCCATGATGCTCCACAGGTCGGAGACGCCGTTTTCGATGGGCGTGCCGGTGAGGACGAAGCGGTGCTCGGCGCGCAGGCGCTTGGCGGCATGCGCGTTTTGCGTGGACTGGTTCTTGATGTGCTGCGCTTCGTCGAGAATCACGGACAAGAATTCGATCGGCTCGTAGAGGTCGATGTCGCGCCGCATGAGGGCGTAGGACGTGACGACCACGTCCAGGCCCAGAAGGTCTTTCCAGCGCTCGTGGCGATCGGCGCCGGTCATGGTGCCGACCTTGAGCCAGGGCGTGAAGCGCGAAGCTTCGGCGGCCCAGTTGTCCACGAGGCTCGTGGGGCAGACGATGAGCGAGGGCTTGCGGGATTCGCCCGTGCGCTCCGCGCCGGCCATGGTCAGCCAAACCAAGGCCTGGAGGGTTTTGCCGAGACCCATTTCGTCGGCGAGGATGCCGCCGAAGCGGTTGCGCTGCAGGAAGCGGAACCAGCGGACGCCGTCCTTCTGGTACGGCCGCAGGAGACGTTCGAACGCGGGATCGAGCGGCTCGAGCTCCATCGGTTCCAAGCGGTTCCGCTGGGCGGCGCCTTGGATCCAGGCGGGCGGCGCCTCGACGTCCACGCCATCGAGGGCTTGCAAGGCGCTGGCGGCATAGGCGGCATAGACGGGCGCGAGGCGAAAGCTGCCGGGCCGCCGCCCCTCGCCCGAGGCGCAGTCGGCGAACACGCTCTGCAGGGCGCGGATGGCTTCGGCATCCAGCAGGATGGTCTGGCCCTGGTGCTCGACGTAGGCGTCGCCCTTCAGCAAGGCCCGCTGGATTTCGGCGCTCGATAGTCCGGCGACGTCGCCGGCGTCGTAGTCGAAGCGCACGTCGAACCAGCCGTCGGCGCCGTTCTCGGGATCGATGCGCACCACGGGCGTGGCGAAAACGGCGTGGTCCATGGTCGCGCGGATGCGGCCGTCCCAGGCGATGGTCCAGCCCTTCCGGCGCAGCGCGGGAGCGGCGGTGCCGAGGAAGTTGAGCACCTCGCGGGTGCCGACGATGTCGTTCAGGTCCGCGCCGGTGCGGCCGGACAGACCGAACCGGGCCAGCGCGGCCAGCGCCTGCTGCTCCGCGGGCAGATCGCGCACCGTGTAGCGGAGGATGTCTTCCGGGTCGGGATGCGCGAAGGAACCGCGCGCGGATGCTTGCGCGGCCACGAGTTCCACGTCGCCGTAGACCGCCACGAGCTGCACGGCGAGGCTGGCGGGACTGCCGCGCACGTCCAAGCGCATGTGCGGAGTCTCCGGCTCGAAACTAAAGACGTCGGGTTCGACTTCCGCCTCGACGCGGATCTGCGCGGCCAGGCGGGGCAATTCCTCGCGCAGGAAGCGCGGCACGTCCGTCCGGGGAATGACGACTTGGCGCTGGTAGATTTCCCACAGGGGCTTGGGCAGCAGTTTCTCCAGCGGCCAGAAGTGGCCGCCGCCGAAGACCCAACCGCTCTTCCCCGCCACCAGATAGGTCGGGAACTCCGCGCCGCGCATGAACGGCAGCTCCGTATGCGCCACGAGCAGCAGCTCGCCGTTTTCGTGGTCGAGATCCACGCGGAGCACGCTCGCCACGTGGCTGGCGTTGACGGCGAGTTCGCGGCCGCCCTCTTCCCACAGCGAACGGCCCGGATACAGCGAGAGCAGATTGACGAAGTCCTCCGTGCCGAGGGCCAGTTCGTCGGGCAAGGTTCCGCCCGCGATTTCCTCCAGCACGAACAGGACGGCCTCGTCTTGCGGCGTCAGGCCCAGGACGGCGTCGCGGGGCACTTCACTGACGGGATGCTTCGCGCCGTGGTATTCGAGAAAGGTCCGCACGGGGAGCTTGCCCGCGAGCGCCGATTCGCGCCAGCCGCGCGGGAGCCCCAGCAGCAGGGCGCAGTTCAGCGCGCCGGGAGTCCCCGGCTCGGCGCGCTTGAAAAAGGCCTGGGCCTCCACCTGGCGCAGATGCTGGGCGCGGCGTTCCTCTTCCTGCAGCTTGCGTTCGCGGGCGGGGTCGCTGTTGCGCGCCAGCAGCGCCAGCCCCAGCGCGATGACGTGCGAGCAGATGATGCCCCGCTCCACGTTGTCGCGGCAGGGGCATCGGTTCTCGCAAGAATGGTCCGGCAGGATCTTCGCGGCGGTCTTGATGGAGCGGCTGCCCCAGGAAATCGTGCCCTGCATGTGCGTTTCGTCGGCCGAGGCTTCCAAAACCAAGCCGCGCTCGAACAGAGTCCGTCCGTCCCGGAAGGTGACGGTCCCCCCCCAGTCCTGAAGCATTTTATATGTAAACGGCAGTTTCACGTGCGGCTCGCGCCGTTTTCGCAACGGCAAACAAAGGGGAGAAAATACAGGTTCGCTCTGAAAAAGCAATCCTCGAAACGGGCGAAACGCTTTTCCTCCCGAAATTCTCGCTTGCCCGGCGGGGCTCCTGTCCGTATTCTCCTGCCCCAATGTGTTCGGCCCGGGTCTGTTCCGGCAGGACCATGTTTTTCCCATGCGTTAAGGAAAGCGAGCCCACGATGACCATGATGATTTCGAAGTTCCACAAGCTGATCCAGTCGCGCCTGCTCTGGGGCACGTTTCTGGTCATCATCGTCTTTTCGTTCGTCGTCTGGGGCATGGTTTGGCCCTCGGACCTCGAGAAGGCCGAACAGGCCAACGCGGCCGGCACGCTCGACGGCGAGCCCGTCTCCCATGGCGAATACCGTTCGGCCTATCTGAGCACCTATCTGGCGCGCGCGCTGTCGCTGGGCCGCGAAATCCAGTCCACCCCGGAAACCGACGCCGCCCTGCGCACCCTCTCCTGGCAGCGCGTGGCCACCTTGCGCGAAGTCGCCAAGCTAGGCTTGGTCGCCACGGACCAGGAACTGGTCGGGACCATCCGCTCCAATTTTTCCGAGACGAACGGCGCCTACAATCCCGAACGCTACCAGGCGTTCCTGCAAAACATGATCCGGCCGCTGGGATTCACGATCGGCCAGTTCGAGCAGCATCTCCGCGAAGAAATCCAGATCCAGAAGCTCGCCCTCCTGATCGGCCGGCAGGCCCAGGTCACCCCGCTCGAAGTCCGCCGGACCTTCGAAACGCTGCTGGACACCTTCACCGTCGAATACGCGATGGTCGGCCCGGCCGACGTCGAACCGGGCGTTTCGGTCTCCGACGAGGACGCCCGCCAGCTCTTCGACGCCGATCCCGCGGCCTTCACCATTCCCGAGCAGCGCGAGATCTTCTATGCCGCCTTCCCGATCGCTGAGTATTTGGACGAAGCCGCGGAGATCTCCGACGACGACGTCCAGGACTACTACGAACTGAACATCGAAGACTACACCACCAAGGAAACCGATACGAACGGCCAGCCCCGCGAAGTCGTCGCCGACCTCGAAGAGGTGCGCGACGGGATCGTGAAAGCCCTGCGCCGCCAGGCCGCCGCCGAAAAGGCCGATGCGGCCGCCGCGGAGCTGGCGTTCAAGGCCATTCCCGACCGCGACGGCACCGTGCCCGAATTCGCCGCCGTGGTTACCGATTCCGGCCGCAAGGCCGAGAAATTGGCGCCCTTCTCGCGCTTCGAGGTTCCGCTGGAAGACGGGGGCGCCCCCTTGGCGGCCGCCGCGTTCGAGCTGGCCCCGAATTCCTTCGACCGCGTGAGCGCGCCCCTCGCGGGCGAAGAAAACGTCTACGTGCTTTATCTCGAAAAAATCCACGAGCCGCGCGTGCCGAGCTTCGACGAAGCCCAAGCCCGCGTGCGGGCCTACGCCAAGGAGAAAGCCGTGGCCGAGGCGCTGGCCGCCAAGGGCACGGAAATCCAGGAAGCCGCCGTCGCCGGGCTCGCCGCCGGCAAGACCTTTGCGGAAGCCGTGGCCGGCACCGGGGCGAAGACCGTCGCCGCCGAGCCGTTCACCGGGCTGTCGGGTTCCTCCTCGACCAACGAAGCCGTCCAGGCGCTCGTGCAGGCCGTGGTGAGCTACAACCAAGGCGAAGTGGCCGACCCCGTGCCGGTCGGCGAGAGCCTGATCGTGGCTTACCTCAAGGCCCGCACGCCGGCCGATCCGACCACCTTCGATTCCTACCAGACGGAAATCGCCTCGGCCATCCGCGCCCGCCGCGGCCAAGGCCTCTTCCGCGACTGGCAGGCCGCCCTGCTCGCGCCCGAGCGCTTCACCGATTTGCAGCGGACCGCCGAGGAAGCGGTCGAAGATGAACCCGCCGAATCCGAGGCGGAAGAAGAAACCCTGTAGAACAACCAAACCAAGGAATATCCCATGATCGTCACCACCAAAGAACTCTTCGCGCACGCCTACGGCAAGTACGCCATCGGCGCCTACAACATCAACAACCTCGAGCAGACCATGGGCCTGTTCAAGGGCAACGTGGACAGCAAGGCTCCGTTCATCGTGCAGCTTTCCAAGGGCGCGCGGAGCTACACCCACAAGCTCATGCTCGAAGCCATGATGAAGACCGCCAACGAAATCTTCCCCGAGGCCGTCTTCGCCATCCACCTCGACCACGGCGACGAAGCCACCTGCATGGACTGCATCCAGTCGGGCTACTCGTCCGTCATGATCGACCATTCCCACGCCTCCTTCGAGGAAAACGTGGCCGTCACCAAGCGCGTCGTCGAAGCCGCCCACGCCAAGGGCGTCGTCGTCGAGGCTGAGATCGGCCAGCTCAAGGGCATCGAAGAAGACATCGTCGCCGCCGAACACGTCTACACCAAGCCCGAAGAAGCCGAAGCCTTCGTCAAGGCCACGGGCTGCGACAGCCTGGCCTGCGCGATCGGCACCTCGCACGGCGCCTTCAAGTTCAAGGGCGACCAGAAGCTGCGCTTCGACATCCTCGAGAAGATCCAGAAGCTGCTGCCCGGCTTCCCGCTCGTCATGCACGGCTCCTCCTCGGTGCCGCAGGACGAAGTCGCCCGCATCAACGCCGCCGGCGGCAACCTCAAGGGCGCCTCGGGCGT
>CAZECJ010000067.1:0-14672 GCA_964510645.1 uncultured Verrucomicrobiota bacterium
CCTCTTCCAAATCCTTAACGCTTCCTAGCCATCACACACTTTCGGACATTGCCAATATTTTTCCACACTGTGGAAAAATTCGGCCGGATTTTCCACGCCGTGGAAAACGTCAGGGGGCGGCGAGATGGTCGATTTCGGTCTGGCGGATCCAGGGCAGGACGTGCTCGCGCCAGAGGAAAAGGGCGAGATCCGGATCCAGATCCGGGGCAACCTGCGGGGCGGCTTCGCGGATGGAATCCAGCGCGCGCAATTCGGCGGCGAGATCGGCCAGCAGCAGGGCCAGTTGATCGCGGTCGCCGACGGCCAGCGCGGCGCGGAAATCCTCGGGGTGGACGGCGGATTTGGCGTCGGCGTTCTCGCAGGCCAGTTGCCGGCGCGCGAGCAGGGCGGCAATCCAGCCGCGATTTCCCGCATCCGGGTCGGCGGATTGGCCGGCCGGCGCAAGGGCCAGCAGGATTTCCGCCAGCGGAGGCGGGGGCAGGCGGCGATCGTCGTCCGGCCAGACGGGCCATGGGTCGCGCGGGAACTTTGCGCGGGCGGCAAGGGCGCGCAGGAGATCGCGGTCGCAGTCGCGCATCCGCGCGGGAAGGGTCTCGGGGGCCGCCGGCTCCATCAGCCGAAGACCACGGTGCGGTTCTTGTAGACCAGCAGGCGGTGGTGAAGCTGGCAATAGATGGCGCGGGAGAGGACGATCTTTTCCAGGTCGCGGCCGAGGCGGACCAGATCGTCCACGCCCTGTCGATGCGAGACGCGGATGACGTCCTGCTCGATGATGGGGCCTTCGTCGAGCTTTTCGGTGACGAAGTGGGCGGTGGCGCCGATGATCTTGACGCCGCGGTCGTGGGCGGCGCGGTAGGGATTGGCGCCGGCGAAGGCGGGCAGGAAGGAGTGGTGGATGTTGAGGATCCGCATCGGGAAGGCCTGCACGAAGGCCGGGCTCAGGATCTGCATGTAGCGGGCCAGGACGATGAAATCCAGGTCGGCTTTCCTCAGCAGCTCGATCTGGCGGGCCTCGGCTTCGGTCTTGGTGGCGGGCGACATGGGGACGTGGACAAAGGGCAGGCCGTGGCGCTCGACGAGGCCGCGGTGGTCGTCGTGGTTGGACAGGACGAGCGCGATGTCAACCGGCCATTCGCCGCTCTCGTGGCGGGCGAGGATGTCGTACAGGCAATGGCCCTGTTTGGAGACCATCACGGCCATGCGCAAGCGCCGGTCGGAGCGATGGAGCGTCCATTGGATGCGACGGGGCTGGGCGATGGGCTCGAACTCCGCGGCGAACCGTTCGAGGGGAAAGGCGAAGCCGTCGAGTTCCCACTCCATGCGGGCGAAAAAGGCGCTTTCTTCCACGTCCACGTATTGGTCGAGGGCGATGATGTTGCCGTTGTGCTGGCTGATGAAGGTGGAGAGGGCCGCCACGATCCCGCGCTGGTCGGGGCAGGAAACGAGGAGAATGGCGGTGGGCTTGGGCGTGGCCATGGACGGCTCCGCGTCAGTCGTTCTGGGGGATTTCGGGGGGTAGGCGCTTGGAAAGGTCCGGGGCGGCCTCGGGGCCGCGCTCGGCGGCGGAGAAGATGGCGACGAGCGGGCGGTGATCGGACGCGCGCAGGAGCGTCGGCGAACGGACCACGTAGGCCTTCTCCGGAATCACTTCGGGCATCAGGCCGTCGCTGGCCAGCATGTAGTCGATGCGGTGGTAGGCGTCGTCGTTTTCGCGGTGGGTCCAGGCGTCGCCGGCCGCATCGGCGGGGCGCAAGTCGTGGAGGAGCGGCTGGTCCTTGTAGGTCCGGATTTCTTGGAGGACGGCGGATGACGGGTCGTCGTTGAAGTCGCCGACGACGAGCAAATTGACGTTCGGGGTCCCGTCGAGGGCTTCGCGGACGTGGTTGTTGAGCAGGCGGGCTTCGTTGCGGCGCATTTCGGCTTGGCCGTAGGAGTGGAAGACCTTGGATTTGAGATGGGCGACCATCAGGCGGAGGCGGTACTGGGGGGTGATCTCGACGTCGATTTCGATGAAGCCACGAAGGACGGGAAACTGGGTGGGGCCGATGGTATAGGTGTCGTCGACGTGCGAATGGGCGGCGACGATGGGAAAGCGCGACAGGACCGCCAGGTTTAGGACCGACTGGTCGCGCTGCAGGTATTCCTCGTGGGCGTATTCGAGTCCGGCCTGCCGGAGGCTGTTCTGGAACTCAGCCCAGGCGGCGGGATCGCCCATTTCCTGCACGGCGAGGACGTCGGGAGAGACCTGCCGGATGACCTCGATGATGGCGCCGGCCTCTTCGGGGGGCTTGGGCTCGAGGGTGTCGGCATCGCCGTCGTGGTCCAGCAGCGCGTATTGGTTCAGGTTGAAGGTCATCACCGAGAATTCGCCTTCCGTCGGCCGGGGATAAGCGGATTCGGGAACGGCGTAGGCCGGCTCCTCGCATTGGAACCGGGAGCAGCCGGTCCAGCCGGCGGCTCCGAGAAGAGACAGGCCGACGAGAATAATCGGTGCGGCGTTCTTCATGGGCGCGGCTACTTTTTGTAGGAGGACTCGATGCGCTGGGCGATGTCGCGGAACTTGATGTCGACGGAATAGATTTCCTTGAAGAAGGCAATGGCCTCGTCCTTGCGGCCCATCTGTTCGGCGAGAACGCCCATTTCGTAGACGACGTCTTTCTTGGTCTCGTCCATGAGGGTGAGTTCCGACGCGGCCTTCTGGAGCTGCTCGAAGGCGATGTCGGGCTGGCCCTTTTCCTGGAAGCAGCGGGCGAGGTAGTAGAGCGCGCGGGTGCGGCGCTGGGGGTTGCGCTGGGCGAGCTGGAATTCCTCGATGGCTTCGTTGTATTGCTTGCGCAGATAGAACTGGTAGCCGAGTTCGTAGCGGAACTGCAGGTCGTTCGGGTAGCGCTTGACCATGTCGACGGCGTCCTCGTAGAGGAAAGCCGCCTTTTCCTGCTCCTTCGCGGCGGCCGTGGCTTCGTCGCCGGAGGCCTTGGCCGCGGCGATGACGGCATCGAGCTTCCGGACCTTGATGAGCGACGTCGTGCGCTCGATCTGCGGGTCGGAGCGGCCGGCGGCCTTCGTCGCTTCGGCGAGCGCCTTCAGGGCGTCGTCGAAACGCTCGGCGCGGACGTAGAGATCGGCCAGCGCCCGGCGGAAATTCATGTTCTGCGGTTCGCGCTGGATTTCCAGGAGGCGCGAGGCGATCAAGGTGTCGATGTCGCTTTCGCCCTTGACGGACTTGGCCTGCTGCTCGAGGAGGATGGCTTCTTTCTTGTCCTTGAGCTTGGAGCGGAAGTCGCTCTTCATGTCGTTCCATCCGCCGGCCTTCATGGTGTCGAGGGCGGCGGCATCCTTGAGGTTCTTGATCGCGACCTGGTCGTTGGGGAGCAGTTCGGCAACCGCCGCATAGCAGTCTTTCGCGCCGCCGGGCTGATTGGTGGCGATGTAAAGACGGGCCAGCAGGCGGAGGAATTCGACGTCTTTGGCGTAGTAGGGGCGGGCGATTTCCAGCGTTTGCACGGCCAGTTCCGGCATTTCGGCGGCTTCGGCGGCTTGGGCGAAGAACTTCAGGAAGGGCAGGTTCAGGGGGTCGAGCGCCAGCAGCTTTTCGGCGCCCGCCAGCGCGGCCTTGGGATCCTTCTTCAATTTGCCTTGCGCGCCCATCAGCGTGAAGGTGCCTTTCAGCGAAGCCATCTGGTGGGTCATGGCGTTGGGCTTGGTGGCCAGCAGCGCCTTGACTTGCGCGATGCGCAGGTTCTTCCGCCCCAGCGAAAAACGGGGCTCGACGTCGATCACTTGCTTGAGCATGTCCAGCGCGTAGCCGGCGTTGCCGCGCTCGAGCGCGGACATGGCTTTTTCGTACAAATCGCGGGTCTTGCGGGGAATTTGATCCAACGTGATTTCTTCCATCGGGCGCTCCTTGGTCAACGAAACATCGACAAATTGCAACCCCGATAGAATAGGCGGGGGAGGAGGGAGCGTCAAACCTGAAAATCGGCCGCAGGAAAACCGTTACGGCTTCAGAAAGGAGCCCAGGATTTCCAGGCCTTTTTCCACGTTTTTCCGGTCGGAATCGGAGAGTTCGTCGAGCACGGATCCGGACTCGCCGTCCGATGCGCCCGCCAGTGCGTTTTTCAGCAAAAGATCGAGATCCGGAACCACCCGGGGGTCGTGCAGGGGGCTGCGGATGGCGAGCGGAACCATCAGGCCGCCGTCTTCGTAGGGCAGATAGGCCGAGCGATCCTTGCCGTCGGTCAGTTTCGCGGTCTCGGCGGGGGAGGCGATCAGCTTGGCGGCCAAGTCGAGCCGGTCGTCGAAGGGCCGGATCGTGCCGGCCGCCTCGAGCCGGTAGTCGGGCAAGGCCAGGCGGGCGTCGGAGAGCGTGGCGATGCCGTTGCGCAAGGCCAAGGTGGCCGTGGCCGTTTCATAGCGCGAGGTGGTGGTGGTCGCCGCCGTCCGCTTCGCCTCTTCGACCTTGGCTTGCAAGCGCGGCACCAGTTGCAGGAGGAGGGGATTGTCGAGCTGCATCCAGACCTGGTCCATCAGCGAGCCGCCGGTGCCGACGGTTTGCAGGTTTTCGATGCGCGCCTGCGCGTCGGCCTCCAGCGTCCGAAGGGCCGGCTCGGCGACGGTCTGGCCGCGCGCGCTGGCCTCCAGATGGAGCGTTCCCGAGACCGCGGCGAAATCGCCGAGGCCATTGGCGGCCAGCGCCTGTTCGATCGCGAGGTGGTCCGCCGCGAGGCGCTCGAGCCGGTAGGACAGCGGGCAGGCCAGCAGCTGGGCGTTGCCGCGCGCTTCGACCGCGCCCCCGTAGGCCGAGAATTTCGCGGCGGGAATCGTCATCACGCCGTCGCGCAGATAGGCGAGGGCCGAACCCCGCTCGAAGACGTTTTCGCCATAGGCGATTTTCGGGAAGGTGAATTCCGCTTTGGCCTGCGCATGCTTGAGCAGCACGGCCAGCGCGGGATTCTGAGCCAGCGACACCGTGCCGGGCGGCGGTTGGCACGGCGGCGGCGAAAAGCGGAACGCCTCCGGCAATTCCGCGCCGCCGAACAGGTGGGCAGCCACGGGCGGCGGCAGCGACAGCTCGGCCTGCAGGCCGAATTCCGCCGCGAAGGGATGGGTTTCCGTGGCTTCGGAAGTCTGGACGTTCAGCAGGACGTCCAACCGGTCGGCGGGCGCGCCGTGGACGTCGAGCGTGGCACCGAGATTTTGGAACGGCAAGGTGCTTTCCGGCAGAAATGCCCGGACATCCGCGAAATCGCGGATGTCGAGCCGCGCGTTGAACGCGGCCGGCCACGCGCCGGGCCGATCGGCGTATTCGGCGAAGGCCGGGCCGGACAGCTCGAACCGGAACCCCGAGGATTTGCCGATGGCGGTGCGGCCCTGCATCTTCAGCGGCCGGTCCGGAGCGAAGTCTTCCAGATTGAAATTCAGGTTGGACAGCGTGAAGACCTCCTCGCCGTCCGCGCCCCGGCGGACGAACTCGAAGCTCGCGTCGGCCACGTCCACCCAGCGGAGGACCAGCGGCGGGGCGGCGGGGCGGGGTTGAGGGCTCGGTTCCGTTGGAGGGCGGGCCGGGCCGCTGCCGGGCGCAGCCGGTTCGGCGGGCGGGGCGGCGATCAGATCCGAGAAATTGTAGGAGCCGTCCTCGTGCTGCACGATGCGCAGGGTCGGCCGGTCGAACCGCAGGGCGGTGATTTCTTTCTTGCGGAAATCCACGGCGGCGGAAAACGAGCGGATCGACGCGAAATCCGCTCCGCCGTCGCGTTCGCGGAGCGCGGCGTCCCGCACGACCAGCGCAAAGGGAAACAGCTCGTAGTCGATCCTCCCATAGTCGGCGGACCGGCCGGTGGCGCGTTCGATGAAGCCCGTCGCGGCCGTTTTGAACGTGGGCGTGTTCAGCAGATGCCGCAGCGTGAAGTGGGCCGTCAGCAGCAAGAAAACCGCCGTGCCGGCGAGCCAAAGTAGGAACCGGAGCCATCTCTTCATGGCGGAAGCATAGGGCATCGCGGCGGAAATGCCAAAGCCGAAGATGCTTGAAGCGGGCGTCCATTTCGGGGACTTTAGGGCGCATGAATTCCCTCCAAGACAACCAAGCCGTGCCGACGCGCGCGGAAGTGCCTGAGGCGCTGACCTGGGACCTGGCCCCGCTGTACGAGACCCCCGAAGCGTGGGAGGCGGATTTCGCGCGCCTCGACGAGGTCGCCGCGCCCGTTCTGGCGCTGCAGGGCCATTTGGATTCCACCGCCGCGGTCGCGCAACTGCTGGCCGCCGAAACGGCGCTGGACCGCCTGCTGGAGAAGCTGCACGCGTACGCCCACCTCCGCCACGACGAAGACACGGCGCACGACGGCAACCAGGCGCGCGAGGCGCGCATCCGCGCCCGCTACGCCGAGCTCGCCGCGGAGTGCGCGTGGATCACCCCGGAACTGCTGGCGCATCCCGAGGAGGAAATCCGCGCGTGGATGGAAGCGCCGGAATTGAAGGACGGCCGCCGCACGCTGCTGAAAGTCCTGCGCAACAAGCCCCACGTGCTCTCGTCCGCCGAGGAAACCCTGCTCGCGCGCGGCAGCGAGGTGCTGTCCGCTTCGGAGCAGACCTATAGCTTGTTGACCAATGCGGACATGGCGTTTCCGGACATCCCCGGACCGGACGGCCAACCGCTGCCGCTGACGGAAGGCACCTACCGCGCGCACCTGGAAAATCCCGACCGCGGCGTCCGCAAGGCCGCGTTCGAGACGCTGCTGGGCGGCTACGGCAAGCTGCAGAACACGATCGCTTCGACGCTGTCCGCCACGGTGAAGGCGCACGTCTACATGGCGCAGGTCCGCCATTTCCCGACGGCGCTGGAGGCCGCGCTGTTCGACGATCAGGTGCCCGTCGCGGTCTACGAGGGATTGATTTCCGCGACGCGCGAAGCGCTGCCGCTGTTCCACCGCTATCTCGACCTGCGCAAGCGCGCGCTGGGGCTGCCGGATCTGGACATGTACGACCTCTACGCGCCGCTGGTGCCGGCGTGCGCCGCGAAGGTGCCGATGGAGGAGGCGCGCGAATGGGTGCTGGCCGCTTGCCGCCCGCTGGGCGAGGAATATGCCGGCGCGCTGCGCACCGCGTTCGACGCGCGCTGGATCGACTGGCCCGAGAACAAGGGCAAGCGGTCCGGGGCCTACTCGAGCGGCTGCTACGACAGTCCCCCGTACCTCCTGCTGAACCACCACGACCGGCTCGACGACGTCTTCACGCTCGCGCACGAGCTGGGCCACTCGCTCCATACCTGGATGGCCAACCGCGCCCAGCCGCACCGCACCGCCCACTATCCGATCTTCCTCGCCGAAATCGCCTCCACCGTGAACGAGCTGCTGCTGACGCACCACCTGCTGGCCCGGAAAGGCGATGCGGCGTTCCGCGCGCACTTGCTGAACCACCTGTGCGATTCCTTCAAGGGCACGGTGTTCCGCCAGACCATGTTCGCCGAATTCGAGCGCGACCTGCACCGCTGGGAGGAGGACGGCACGCCGCTGACCGCCGAGTTCCTCCGCGGCAAGTATTACGAAATGAACCAGAAGTATTACGGCCCCGGCCTCGCCGCGCATCCGGCCATCGGGCTGGAGTGGTGCCGGATTCCGCACTTCTACTTCGATTTCTACGTCTACAAGTACGCGACGAGCTTCTGCGCCGCGCTGGTGTTTGCCCGGCGCCTGCGCGCGGGCGAGGGCGTGGACGCCTATCTCGGCCTGCTGCGCGCCGGCGGCAGCCGGGATCCGCTCGCCGCCGTCGCCGCCGCCGGCGTGGATCTGCGCGACGCGGGCGTGCTGCGCGAGGCGTTCGACGAATTCGGCGCCGTGCTCGCGGAGCTCGAGACCGCGCTGGCCTTGCCGGAAAAATGAAGGCGCGCGCCGCCATCTGGACCGTGGTGGATTTCGAATCCACCGGCGCGGTGCGCGGCCTCGCCGACGAGCCGTGGCAGGTGGGCCTGGTCGAGCTGAAAGACGGCCGCGTCACGGGCCGCCATCACGAGACCTTTTTGCGCGTCGCCGCCGGCCGCCCGTTCAATCCCTATGCGCCGGGGCGCCACGCGGAAATCCGGCACGTGCTCGCCGCCGCGCCGCCGATGGCCGAACTGTGGCCCGTCTGGCGCCCGTGGCTCGAAGGCCGCCCGCTGGCCGCGCACAACGTCGGCACCGAGCGGAAATTCCTGATGCGGGCCGCGCCGATGCACGAGCTGGGCCCGTGGATCGATACCCTCCAGCTCGCGCGCCGCGTGCGCCCCGACCTGGAAGGCCACGCCCTGGCCGACGTCTGCGAGGCGCTCGGGCTCGTAGCCCGCGCGCGCGAGTTCTGCCCCGGCCGCGAGTGGCACGACGCGCTGTTCGACGCCTTTGCCAGCGCCTTGGTGCTGGAAGCCAGCCTTGCTCTGCCGGGCTGGGAAGACGTCAGCGTCGAAGCCCTGTCCCAGGGCTTGCGCTGAGCCTGCGAACCCCTGCGGGGAATCGCGGCGCGCGGGTTTTACGTACTGTGGAAAAAAGTTTTCCACGCTACGTAAAAATCGGCCAGCGATTTTACGTGCTGCGCAATTTCCGCCCATCCTTTTTCCATTGTGCGGAAAACGGGCGGAACCTATACTGCGGCCGATGGAAAAACGCGCGGAAAAATCGGAGCCGGCGCCGCTGAAGGTGCTGTTCGTGGCCTCGGAGTGCGCGCCGTACGCGAAGTGCGGCGGCTTGGGCGACGTCGTGGCGAGCCTGCCCAAGGCGCTGCGGAAGCTGGGGGTGGATGCGCGGGTGGCGATTCCGCTGTATGATTCCATCGACCGCGCGAAATTCGGCCTGGGGGAAGAGCCGGGGTGCCTGACGAACTGCGGCGGGGGCGAGGTCAACGGCTGCGGCGTCTGGCGCGGGACGGCCGACGGCGACGTGCCGGTCTGGTTCGTCGAGCACAACCGCTTTTTCGCGCGCGGGGGCGTCTATGATTTCCGCGGGGCGGAGTTCGGCGACAACGCGTTCCGCTTCGGCCTGCTGTGCCTGGCCGCGGCGCAGATCTGCCGCGACCGCGGCTGGCTCCCCGACGTGGTGCACGTGCACGACTGGCCGACGGCGGTGCTGCCGGTCCTGCTGGACGCCTGGCGAAAAGCCGGAACGCCGTTCGGCGGCGCGGCGAGCGTGCTGACCATCCACAACCAGAGCTACCAAGGCTACTACCATCCGTCGGCCATGGATTATCTGGGGCTCGGCCCCGAATACTTCACGTCCGACGGTCTCGAGGCTTGGGGCAAGCTCAACCTGCTGAAGGGCGGGATCAACTACGCGGACGCGATCACGACGGTATCGCCCACCTACGCCAGGGAAATCCTGGGCGAACCCGGCGGCAACGGGCTTTCGGGCTATCTGCAAAAACGCGGCGAGGATTTTTCCGGCATCCTCAACGGCGCGGACTACGACGTGTGGAATCCCGAGAACGACCGCCAGATTCCGGCGCACTACCGGGCGGAATCGTTGATCGGCAAGACGCTGTGCAAGCGCGAACTGCAATCGCAGCTGGGACTGGCGGAAGACGCGACGGCGCCGCTGTTCGGGATCGTGACGCGGCTGGCCTCGCAGAAGGGCACCGGGCTGATGCGCGCGGCGCTCCCGCAGGCGCTGGCCGATATGAAGATGCAGCTCGCGGTGCTCGGTTCGGGCGATCCGGACGACGAGGCCTTTTTCCGCGGGTTGGCGGCGGCGTTTCCGGGCCGGGTGGGGGCGGAAATCGGCTATTCCGACGAGCTGTCGCACCGCATCCAGGCGGGCGCGGATTTTTTCCTGATGCCGTCCCTGTTCGAACCGTGCGGACTGAGCCAGCTCTACGCGCTGCGTTATGGCTCGCTGCCCGTGGTGCATGCCACGGGCGGGCTCGAAGACACGATCGAGCAATACAACGAAGGCGAAGGGACCGGCACGGGATTCAAATTCTATGCGCCGACCGCCCCCGCCTTCCGCGACGCGATCGCCTGGGCGGCGGGAACCTGGCACAAGCGGCCCAGCCACGTCACGATGATGCGCGAGCAGGCCATGAAAGTCCGGTTCGACTGGGAGACGTCGGCGAAACGCTACGTGGACGTCTACCGGCGCGCGCTGGCGAAACGCAGGGCGTGAGCCGGGGATGAAGACGGCCGGGATCGTGCTGGCGGCGGGGGAGTCGCGGCGGATGGGGAGCCCAAAAGCGTTGTTGAAGGGCGCCGATGGCGTTCCGCTGGCGGCCAGGCAGGCGGTGCGGTTGCGCGCGGGGGGGTGCGATTCGGTGGCCGTGGTGCTGGGGTCGGAAATCGAACGGATCCGGAAGGGACTGCCGTCGGATCTGGCCACGGTCGAAAATCCGCGCTGGGCACAGGGACGCGCCAGTTCGCTGCAGGCGGGGATCGGCGCGTTTCCAAATGCGGAGGGATTCCTGTTTCTGCCGGTGGATGCGGTGGGCGTGAAGATCGAAACCGTCCGCGCGACGCTGGCGGCGGCGGAGCAGGATCCGGCCTCGCTCTGGCGACCGGTTCACCGGGGCCAGAAGGGCAATCTGCTGTGGGTTCCGCAGACGGCGGGCGCGGAATTGATGCGGTTGCCCGCGGATGCGCGCGTGGACGAGTGGGCACGGAAACAGTCCAGGGAACTGGACGTGGACGATCCGGCGATCCTGCGCAACGTCAACACGCCGGAGGAATGGGCGGCTCTGGCGGAGCGTTGAAACGCGGAGCCGGGACTCCCCCGTCCCGGTCTTGGACTTCCATCCGCAACGACGTTGCCAAACAAAAAAGCCGACGGGATACATCCCGTCGGCTTGCATGACCTCGGTACGCTTACCAAGTCACCGGCTCGTTCCATTCGGGAACCGTGTCCGCAACCCGGGGCTTCAACTTGGCCTTGGGCTCGTCCTTGTCCTTCTTTTCGGACTTTTCCTTCTTGCCGCCGTCTTTTTTGCCCTTGTTCTTTTCGGCCTTGGGTTCATCGGCTTCGGCTTTCGCCTTGATCGAAACGACGGGGGTGACGACGGATGCGCCTTCTGGCTCGGCAGCGGCGGGTTCTTCGATCACTTCGATGGCGGCATTGACCTCTTCGAGGGTGGCCAACTCTTCCTCCGGAGCGACGTCGGCCGCCGGGGCTTCCTCGACGGGCGCTGCGACGGCTTCTTCCGCGGCAACCGGGGCTTCTTCGGCTACGGGAGCGGCTTCCGCGACGGGTTCGGCGGCGAGCAGGCCGGCGAAGGGATCGGCGGCGGCGTCTTCGGGAGCGGCAGGGACTTCCTCAGCGGGCGTCGCAACGGCTTCGTCCGCGGCGACGGGGGCTTCTTCCGCGGGGGCGACTTCGGCCTCGCCCAGCAGGTCGGCGAAGGGATCGGCGGCGGCGGCCTCGGCGGCAGGCGCCTCGGCAGGAACTTCTTCCACTGACGCTTCGACAGCCGGGACTTCTTCGGCTACGGGAGCGGCTTCCGCGACGGGTTCGGCGGCGAGCAGATCGGCAAAGGGATCTGCGGCGGCGGCTTCAGGAGCGGCTGGGATTTCCTCGACGGGCGCCGCCACGGCTTCTTCCACGGCGGCAGGGGCTTCTTCCGCAGGGACGGCTTCGGTTGCGCCCAGGAGGTCGGCAAAGGGATCTTCGACGGCGGCTTCGGCGGCGGGAGCGGCCGGGACTTCCTCGACGGGCGCCGCCACGGCTTCTTCTGCGGCGACGGGGACTTCTTCCGCGGGGGCGGCTTCGGTTGCGCTCAGGAGGTCGGCAAAGGGATCTTCGACGGCGGCTTCGGCGGCGGGAGCGGCCGGGACTTCCTCGACGGGCGATTCGATGATTTCTTCCGCGGGGGCGGCTTCGACGGATTCATCCGCGGCGGCCGGCGCAACGGCGGACTCATCGCCGAGGCCGGCGAGCAGCGCATCCAGGTCGTCTTGGGCAAAAACAGGGGCGGCAAGGGCCAGCGAGCAAACCAACGTCATCAACCAGCGCGACATAATGAGGCTCCTTTTTTCAGTACGTAAACTGGGCGGAACATAGCCCAACGGGGCATTCCAAGGCAATGGATTTGTGGATGAAAACGTAAAACGCTACAAATTTTCGAGCGCGTCGCGGACGAGGCGTCCGGAGGCCCAGCGGCGGTATTCCGCGGTGGAACGAATGTCCGCGATGGGCCGCACGGTGGCCTGTGCAAGCGTTTCGGCTTCGTCGATCAGCTTGGGCGAGAGCTTTTTGCCGACGAGGAACGCCTCGACTTCGTCCAGCCGGACCGGGGTCGGGGCGACGGAACCGAGCGCGATGGCGGCGGAACGGATCGTGCCTTTTTCCACGAGGATGCGCGAGGCGGCCATGACCTTGCTGATGGCTTGGGCGCGGCGGGTGCCGATCTTGCGGAAACGCTCCTGCGCCTTGCCGCGCTTGGGCAGGCGGAACGCCACGATGATTTCGTCGGGATGGGCATCGATCTGGCGATAGGCGGTCCAGAATTTCGCCAGGGGCACTTCGCGCGTGCCGGAGAGCGAGGCCAGGAGCACGGAACCGCCGGTGACCAAGAGGGCGGGGGCGGTATCGCCGGCGGGCGACGCGTTGGCGGCGTTGCCGCCGAGCGTGCCGCGGGCCTGGATCTGTTTGGCGCCGACGGTGGCGGCCGCCGCGATCAGCGCCGGCACGTGCCGGTGGATTTGCACGGCGTCGCGCAGAAACGCATGGGTCACGCCCGCGCCGACTTCGATGCGGTCGGGAAAGACCTCGATGGCGGACAGTTCCGGCAGGTTCCAGACGGAAACGGCGCGCTCGGGAATGGGCACGCCCGCGGCCCACTGGACCATGAGGTCGGTGCCGCCGGCGAGCAGCTTGCCGCGCGTCTTCTCGTCGGCTTGGAGGCGCAGGGCTTCGGCGAGGGTCTTGGGGAAGCGCAGATCGATCTTTTCGGTGATTTTCATGGTCGGGCCTCGGTCATTTCCGTTTCGCGGCGGGGATCCGGGCGGCGGCGAGCTTCACGGCGGCGAGGATCTTGGTATAGCCCGTGCAGCGGCACAGGTTGCCGGAGAGGCCTTCGCGGATGGCCTTCGCGGAGGGTTTGGGATTCTTGCAGAGGAGGGCGTAGCTGCTGACGACCATGCCGGGGATGCAGAAGCCGCACTGCACGGCGCCGACTTCGATGAAGGCCGCTTGGATCAGCCGCCCGACGCGCTTTTTCTCGATGCCCTCGATGGTCAGGATTTCCGTGCCGTCGGCCAACTGCCCGATGGGCAGGATGCAGGAGACGACGGGTTCGCCGTCCACGAGGACGGTGCAGGCACCGCATTCGCCCTCGCCGCAGCTTTCCTTGGAGCCGATGAGGCCGAGATCCTCGCGGAGGACGTCGAGCAGGCGGCGGCCGGCGGGGGCGCGGACGGCGACGGACTTGCCGTTGATTTTCCAGGTGCGTTTCACGGTGCTCATGGGGTGCCTCCTTGGGGCGCGTACAGGGCCGCGAAGATGGCTTCGGGCGTGATGGGGATGGAGCGGAGCCGGTGGCCGGTCGCGGCTTCGACGGCGTTGGCGATGGCGGGCGCGAGGCCGTCCATCGGCAGTTCGCCGAGGCCCTTGGCGCCAGGCGGCGCGAAGGAATACGGATATTCAACGAACTTCACGTCGTACTCGGGCACGTCGAGCGTGGTGGGAATGATGTAGGTCTGGAGCCGCGCGGCGTCGTAGAGGCCGTTCTTGCCGGTGCCGATCTTCTCCATGACGGCGTAGCCCAAGGCCTGCGTCAGGCCGCCTTCGACCTGGCCCGTCGCGGTGACGGGGTTGATGACGCGGCCGATGTCGATGACCGCCGTGACGCGCTTGACCTCGAGCTCGCACGTGAGCGGATCGATCTCGACTTCGGCGACGTTGGCCGACCACGAATAGCCGGGGTAGGAGTCGCCCTTGAAGTTTTGCTGGTCCCAGCGGATGTCGGGCGGCAGTTCGAACTGGAAGAAGCCGCTGGCCGCGCCGAGCTCGTCCAGCAGGGCCTTCGCGACTTTCGCGAAAGGGAGGGGTTTGCGGCCTTTGGCCACAAGCTGCGACGCGCGCAGCTCGGTCGGGGCGCCTTGGAAGAAACGTAGCGAGGCGAAGGCCTCGATCTGGCCCTTCAGATCGAGCGCGGCGCGGTGCACGACGTTGCCGACGACCATCGTGGTGCGCGACGCGACCGTCGGGCCCGAATTGGGCACCAGCCCCGTGTCCGCCATGGGAAAGCGGATGTGCGCTGGATCGAGCGACAGCGCGTCCGCCGCGATTTGCGTGAAGATGGTATGCACGCCCTGGCCCATCTCCGTGGACGAGACGCGGATGTCGACGACCGGCTTGCCGGCGTCGAGGCGCGCGAGTTCCACGCGGCCCTTGGCCTTGAATTTGGCTTCGCCGTCGCCGGTGAACGCGGAACCGTGGGCGAAAAACGCCAGGCCGACGCCGTACAGCTTCTTCTGCCCCTTGCGGAGCTGGCCGCGGGAGGCCAGCCTGAGTTTCTTCGCGAAATCCGAACGCTTCAGCGCCAGCTCGAGGCAAGCCGTCGAGCCGTTTTCCCCGGTGAGGATCTGGCCGGTGGGGGTGACGTCGCCGGGCCGCGCGTGGATCTGCCGGCGGTATTCGTGGGGCGCGCGGCCGAGGCGCGCGGCAATGGCGTCCACGTGCGATTCCATGCCCCAGATGGCCTGGGGCGCGCCGAAGCCGCGGAACGCGCCG
>CAZECJ010000068.1:0-14346 GCA_964510645.1 uncultured Verrucomicrobiota bacterium
TCGGCGCGCGGGTCCGGATCCGTCGGCAGGTCGGCCATGCACAGGATCTTGGCCGGCGCCGCCTGGCCCAGTTCGGTCTCGACGGCCCGGATCGCCTCGGGCTCGGCGAACCGATAGATTTCAGGCGAACTCGCCAGCATGGCCGCCGTAAACTTTTCGGTGTGCCAGCCGCGAACCGCCACGACCGCGCAAGACACCTGAGCGAGTTCCGCGGCGCCCCAGATCTTGGCCTTCGGCAGCGGCTGCCCCGCCCGGATCGCGGGATTCACCGCCATCAGATCGATTTCTTCGTGGACGTTCTTCGAACGCGCCACGACCTGGTACTTCCGCGGCTGGCGCACGAGGAACCCCAGCGCTTCGAGATATTCCCGGACGATCGCTTCATTCACGGACGACATCGCGGCACCAACCTTTCAGCAATTCGTCTAGATCCGCGGCGGGAATTTCCTCCGGCAGCCCGCCATGGCCCAGCCGATCGCACAGGACGAAGCGCACGGCCCCGCCCTGCGCCTTCTTGTCCCGACTCATCGCGTCGCGCAGGGCACGCCAATCCAGATTCTTCGGTTTCAGCGTGGAGATGTTCAGTCCGAACTTCGCCAGCAAGAACACCACGCGGCCCGCGGCCTTGGGATCGAAGCCCTTGGCCTCGATGGACCACGCCAGCGCGAACGGCATGCCCAGCGCGACGGCCTCGCCGTGCAGCACGGTTCCGAAGCCTGCGACTTTCTCGATGGCGTGGCCCAGCGTGTGGCCGAAATTCAGCACGGCGCGCAAGCTGCCTTCCCGCTCGTCGCGCGAGACGACATCGGCCTTGAGCTCGCAGCACCGCGCCACCATCCGTTCCAGCGCCGCCGGTTCGCGCGCCTGGATGGCCGCGGCGTTCTGTTCCAGCCAGCCGAAAAAGTCCGCGTCCAGCGCCACACCGTATTTGACCACTTCGGCCATGCCGGCGGCGAATTCCCGCGGCGGCAGCGTCGCCAAGACGTCCGTATCGGCAAACACTCCGATCGGCTGGTGGAAGGCCCCGACCAGATTCTTGCCGGCCGCCAGATTAATGCCCGTTTTGCCGCCGACGGAGCTGTCCACCATGGCCAGCAGGCTGGTCGGGATCTGGACGAAACGGATCCCTCTCACATAAGAGGCGGCGGCGAATCCGACCAAATCGCCCACGACGCCTCCGCCCAGCGCCACCAGCACGCCTTGGCGGTCCAGCTTCGCGGCCGCGATTTGTTCCAGAAGGTCGGCCCAGCGGGACGCCGATTTGGACGATTCCCCGGGCGGCAGGACGATCTTGCCCCAGTTTGGGCCCAGCAACCCCATGACCTTGTCCCCGTGGCACTCAACCACATGGGCATCGGTCACCACCAAGCCTCGAAGTCCCTGCAACGCGGCCGGCAGGCGTTCCAAGACCCCGGCGCCGACCCAGATGGGATACGAACGCTCGCCCAGCGAAATGTTCACCTCACAAGCCATAACGGGGTGAGGAAATATCCCCTGCGCGCCCGTTTGTCAACCCCCTTCCCCCCTCCCAAGCGGCCACCTCGCGCAACCAATCCGTGGTCAGACGCGATTTTCATCTGTGCATACTTAATTAACTATGCATAGGGATATTCGACGTATTTCGAACGATTCATTCAATATCTCTGAATTTTATCATAATCAGCTCTGTGCATATTTAATTAAGCATGCACAGGTTGTTCGGCTTGCCAGCCACTCGCGGCGCGATGGAGGCGCGCCGGGAGCAAAATCCGGGAAACCCCTACTTCCGCACGCCCCAGCGGGCCAATTCCTTGGCCAAATCCCGGCAACTCCACTGCCCCGGCGCCGTGGCCTTGCCTAGCGATCCATAGGCCAGACAGGAGCCCGCGCAGGGCAACGCGACTCGGGATATCCCCCCCCGGTCGCCCATGCCCAGCACGCAGATCGGCCCCTGGGCTTGCGCCGGCAAGGCAAACAGGCGCGCCATGTCACGGGAATCCTTGACCATCGCGGCGATTTTCACCACGTCGGCGCCCTGGGCTCGGCCCCGGGCTTCCACCGCCTCGAGCTGGGCCCGATCCGGAGTCCCTCTGAAATCATGGAACGACCCTACCACCTTCACGCCGCGCTTGTGGGCCACCTGCGCCAGCACTTCCAGCGCGCCGGAGCCGATCTCCACGTCCACCGCCGACACCGACTTCAGCCCCGCCAAGTACAGCGCCAGGCGTTCCGCCTCGCGTCCGCGCCATTCGCCCCCCTCGCGATGGGAACGGATCGTCAGCAAGACCGGCAGCCCCTGCTTCTGGATGGCCGAGCAGAGCGCGATCCACTTTCCCCCGCAAAGCCCCGTTAAATCCAGGCGCACTTCGACCCAGTCGCAATCCGCCGGAATCTTTTTGGCGCAACGGCGCAATCGCGCCGCCGAGCCGATGCAGCCGACGATCAGCGGTTCTTTTCCAAATCGCATTTTCATGCTGCCCATCTCACCAAAGCGCGGCGCGGAACAAAAGAACGGAATTGCGCAGCGTCCATTCGCCATTTCTTCCAGGATGGGGCCGATGAACATCCCGTGACCCGGCGTGGGCCGCAGCGCCGTTTGGGTTGTATTGGCCCACTTGACCACCAAACCGCGGGTCGTCGCGCTTCACCAGCCCTGCCGCCCGATCCAGCGTTGCTCGTCAACGCCACCGAAACATAAGCGGCCAGACCCATGCGGAACGAAAGATCTAGGGCGGCGGCGGGGAATACGGGGCGACGACGCGGTAGTGCTTCGCCGTCTCCGCTGCGTTGGTGTCGACCTGCATGAGGGAATCGCCGGTTACCCACGGGCCCCAGGCCGTCCAGGGCGGACTCGCGGTGCTGGGCAGATCGAGGATGTATTGCGTTTCGTAGATCGCGTTCGTGTCGCCGTCCCACCAGATCGTCGCCTGGTTCGTGGCCGCGCAGGCGACGTTGGTAATCGCGAACAGGTTGGTGTCGGGCGCGTTCTGGTAGATGGTAAACTCATGGTCTTCCACTTCGCCGTCGGAGGCGAATCCGACATAGGAGAGGCCCGTCATACTGGTGAATCGAAACCGGCCGAGGACGGGCCCTACTTGGGCATCGTCAGGAATGGCGAACGGCAGCGGATTGACGCCCGCCGGCAGGGACAGGTCCACGGCGATCTGCTCGCTGGCATCCGCCCAGTCGCCGTCGCCGTTGAAATCCAGCCAGGCGTTCAAATATCCCGAGGGCGAAACGATGACGCCCAGCAGCGCGGACGGATCCCCCCGCACCAGCGTGGCACCGACGAACACGCCGTCTTCGTCGTCTGCGCCCGCGTTGTCGTCGCCCGTCGCGTCGGCCGTGGCCTGCCCGTCGGGATCGAGATCGGGCGCCGTGGCGCCGAGATAGAAAACGGATGGAATGCGGTGGCACGCCCCGCCGTTGGCCAGCAGAGTCGGATAGGTGGGATCGGGCGCGTCGCCGAAATCGAGGATTTCCAGTTGCACCTCGTAGTCTTCCACTTCGCCATCCGTCTCCGCTCCGGTAAACGCGGGGACCGCGACGGAATAGGTGGTGAAGCGCCAGCGGGATTGGGGACCGCCGGCGACGAACGCGGGGGGCAGCGGCACCGACAGCAGCAGCGAGTTGAGGCCGGGGCCCAATGCGGCATTGATGAACGGTTGTTCGCCGGGATCCGCCCAGTCCCCATCGGAGTTCCAATCGATCCAGGCATTCAGAAAGCCGGGAACGGACGCCACCACCGGGATCATCACCGACGAACCCGCCGCCAGCATCGCCGGCAACGTCACGCCGTCTTCGTCGTCCGTGCCGGCGGGGGGATTGTTGTCGTCGCCGGTGGCGGTCCCGTCGGGTTGGCCGTCGGCCTCGGAATCGATGGCGGCACCGAGAAAGACGCCGGGCACGATGGCGTGCCGCGCGCCGTTGTTGGCCAAATAGGTTGGATAGCCGCCGGGGATCAGCATGCTGTCCGTCGCGTCGCCGAAATCCAGTTCCGGTTCTTCCTCTTCCTGGATGCGGATCTGGTAGTCCTCCACTTCCCCGTTGGCCACGAGGCCCGTGTAGGTCATCGCGACGGGGAGCGTGGTGAACCGGAACCGGGCGTAGGTGTTGCCGATGGCGGCGCTCGACGGCACGTTGAAGGTCGCGTGATTCAGCCCCTGCGTCACCGGCCAGCCGGCGAAGATATTTTCGCCGAAATCGCCCCAACTGCCGTTGGCGTCGAAATCCACCCAGGCCGAGACGATGCCCGCCGTGGAACAGTTCATCGTCACGGGGGCCGATTGGCCCGCGTAGATCGGCGCGGAGAACGAGACCCCCTCCTCGTCGGCGAGGTTGGCCTTGTCGTTGCCGGTGGCGGTGGCGTCGGGTTGGCCGTCGTTTTCGGCATCGATCAACGCCCCCAGGTAGATCCCCGGCACGACAACGTGCCGCGCGCCGTCGTTGGCCAGCAGCGTGGGATACGGCGGATCCGGCGCATCCTCGAAATCCAGATAGGGCTCCTCCGCGCCGGCGTTGTGGAAGACGGAGACGTCGCTCAGGCGCGCGGGAGGTTCCTCCTGCTGGAGGCCGTCCAACGCCAGCGTTTCGATCCACGTGCTGATCTTCAGCGAAAGCGTCCGGTTCAGCAAAATGTCGTTGGTCGCGGCGAACGACTGCACGATCGGCAGATAGCGGGGATCTCCAAGCAGAAGGCCCCCGCCCGGAATCGCGAAGGACAGTTTGCGCGTGGAGGACTGGCCGATCGGAATGGTGCCGAATTCCCACGCGGGCACAAAGTAGTTGCCGGAGGGCTGGTGACCCTGTTCCGGATCCAGCGGGTTCCAGCAGTACCACGCCCACCCATCCTCGTTCACGGCCTCGATATAGGGCTGATAATCCTGGTAGGGCCCCGTGAAAACGGCCGGCAGCGTGTTGGTGTCGGCCACCGCGAACTCGGCCACGAGCCGCGCCTCCGCCAACGGACCGACGTAGGGCAGTTCCTGGTAGTTCAGCGTCTCGCCGTGGCGGTTGCTGCCGCCTCCCCATTCCGCCCCGAGCATCGCGTCGTTGCGGATCGTGGCGAGAACGGTGAACGCGATGATCGGCGTGCCCGGCCCGAACTGGTAGGTGATGGAATCCACGTATCCGGTGATGGCGCTGGCGCCCGCGAACCCGCCCAGCACGTTGTCGTAGAACTCGTTGGTCCGAACGCTCTCGAGCCCGCCGCCATCCATGAACCATTGGCCGGCGGCGGCGGTGGGGTCAATCGGCGGGCCGGTCATCAGCGTCGGCAACTGCACCGGCGGCTTGGTGACGGGCAAAGAGGGACCCGCGTCGGAAAACTCCGCCAGACAGAACAAAACCCCGAGACCGCACGCCGCCCGCGTCCATTTCGTCTTCATGTCGACCTCTTCTCTCCCGTGAAGAGACCGCTTTCCGCGCGGTAGAACGGGTCAAGCGCCCGCGAAGCCGTTGGGGTGAAGCGTCCCTCACCACACGTATTATGGAACAGCCGGACGGCGCCCGCGTCAACCGATTCCCCGTGAAATTCTCGTTAGGAACCGACGGGAATTCAGCGTTCCCGGTACAGGACCTGCATCTGGACATTGGTGTAGACGGCGAGGAACTGGGCCATGACATGTCGGCAGCTGGCGCAGGGATAAAGGTCCGTGTAGAGGCGCACGCGGCCGGCGGCGGAAGGATCCGGCAAACGTGCGGCCAGATCTTCGAGGATCTTGCATTCGGTATCCATGTAGCGGGGCCAGCAGTCGTCGCCTTCGATCTCGTCGGCGTGGTTCACGCAGAGGACTTCGAAGCGCCCTTTCTTGCATCGGGGCGAGATGCCCGGAATCCGGGCGGCGGCTTCGGCCGACAAGCCGCCCGTCCCGTTGATTCCGCTGTGGGCGTAGTATTCCACCTTTTCCAAGCCGTCGATCTTCGCCACGGCCCAGGCGAAGTTGTTCCGTCGCCGGTTTTTCTCGGGCAGTTTCTCGCGCACGGCTTCGATTCGTTTCAGGGCGGGACCGTCGCGGGCGGGTTCGATCAAGCGGATTGCAGGCAGGCGCTCCGGCAGGACGGGCGGGGGTTGTTCCGCCCAAGCGAATCCCGCCAGAAGAACGGCCCAACCCAACCACCGCCCGGCCCTGCTTCTGCGCAACGATTCCATGGCATTTCTCCGGTCAGAGCTTGACGATCACGGCGGTCATGTCGTCCTGATGGGGATTGCCGGGCTCGCTGAAGCGATGGGCGGCTTCCAGCAGGGCATGGATGATCTCCGCGGCGGGTTTCGCGCGTTCGCGCCGCACGAGGTCCAGCGCGCGCCCTTCGCCGAACTCCTCGCCGCTTTTCGACTGGGCCTCGAGGATGCCGTCGGTCAACAGCAAGAGCAAATCCCCTTTTTCCAGGGCGACCCGGCCCGGCACGAGAGGCTCTTCGTTCCGGTCGATGCCGACGGCCGCCGTGTTGGCGGCCATTTCGGCCTTGATGCGGCCATCGGAGGCGAGCACGTAGCCGGCGGGATGGCCCGCGTTGATGAAGGTCCAGATGCCGGCGGCGGGATCGAGCTCGGCGAACAGCAGGGTGATGAAATGCTCCTCGCCGAGATCCTCGATCAACAGGTGGCGGGCTTGCGTCAGGATATCTTCGAATTTCCGGCAAGACAGCGCCAGCGCGCGCAGGTAGGCGCGGGCATCGGCCATGAGCATGGCCGGACCGATGCCATGGCCCGTCACGTCCCCCACCACGATCAGGAGCCGGCCTTTCGGCGTCGCGATGAAGTCGAAATAGTCGCCGCCGGTGGCGGTGGCGGGACGCGAGGCTCCGGCGATGTCGTAGCCGGCCAACTCCGGAGGGCCGGTCGGAAACAGCCGCTCCTGGACTTCGCGCGCGATGCGGAATTCCTCTTCCTGCGCGAGGAGGGCGCGCTCGGCCGCGCGGCGGCCGCGGCGCTCCCCCGCATCTTTCAGCTCGCGGTCCACGGCCGCGATCAGCCGGGCCATGTTGCCCTTCATGAGATAGTCCTGCGCGCCGGCCTTCATGGCGGCCACCGCCGCCTCTTCGCCGATGGAGCCGGATACGATGAGGAAAGGCACGTCGAGGGCCGAGGAGCGCACGATTTCCAGCGCCTCCGTGGAACTGAAATGCGGCATGTTGTGGTCCGAGAAGATGATGTCCCACTTCTGCGTTTCCAGCGCCTCCGTCAAGTCATCGGCGTTGTCCACGCGCCGCGACGCCGGAGCGTAGCCGCCCGCCTTGAGCTGCTCCAACAGGAGCGTCGCGTCGAGCTCCGAATCCTCGATCACGAGCGCCTTCAGGGGCTGGGGAGAAGCATGGGCATCGCCGTTCACGCCGGGGTTCCTTTCGCTGGTTCGAGCTTGGAAGCCGGCAAATAGACGTCGAAGGTGCTGCCCTGGTCTTTCTGGCTGGCCACGACCAGCCAGCCGCCGTGCTGGTGGACGATGCCGTAGACCGTCGACAATCCCAAACCGGTGCCTTTGCCTTTGGGTTTCGTGGTGAAGAACGGCTCGAACAAATGCGGGAGCAGGTCCGGGGAAATGCCGATGCCGCCGTCCTTCACGGAAAGCTGGACGAACCGGCCCGCGCGCCACGGTGGCCCCCGCTTGGCCGCCTCGCCCGCCCCCACGTCCCGCGCGCAGGCCGCGATGGCGATCTCGCCGCCGGCGGGCATCGCATCGCGCGCGTTCACCACCAGATTCAGGAGGATCTGCTCGATCTGGCTGGAATCGCCATGGACCAACAACGGGGCGGAATCGACCGCGCACCGCAGCTGGATGTTTTCGCCGATGATCCGCCGCAGCATGCCCCCCATGCGGTCCACCAACTCGCCCAAGTCCAGGTCTTCGATCGTCAGGACCTGTTTCCGGCTGAACGCCAGCAGCTGCCGGGTCAGCGCGATGGCGCGCTCGGTCGCTTTTCGGATCTCCTGCACGTCTTCGCGGGCCGGATCGCCAGCGGGAATTTCGGACGCCAGCAGGTCGCTGAACCCGGCGATGGCCTGCAGGATGTTGTTGAAATCGTGGGCGACGCCGCCGGCGAGTTGCCCGATGCTTTCCATCTTCTGCGACTGGAACAGCTGCTGCTGGAGGGCGCGTTCATCCGTGATGTCGCGCACGTAGAGGATGACGCCGGTTTGCGCAGCGGTCCGGCGCGCCAGCAACGGAGAGGAATAGATGCTGAATTCGCGCGGCCCGCGCGCCGTTTCCAGCTTGCAGACCCGCTGCGAAGGCTGGCCGTCGCGAAGGGCGCTGGCCCCTGGATCGCCGGCGCCGTCCGGATAAAAGATCCGGTGGGTCTGGCCCACCAGCGGCATCCGGTCCGGGAAAAGCTTTTCCATGGCGGGATTGGTCCGGACGATCTTCAGGTCCGCATCCAGCACGGCGAGGCCGTCCTGCACGCTGGAAAAGACGTCCACGAGAAAATCGCGCTCCTCCGCCAGCCGGGCCTCGGCTTCGCGGCGGCGGCGCGTGCTTTCGGCGGCTTCCACCGCGCGGCGGACGGCGATCCCCAGACGCCGCAGGTGCTCCTTCATCACGTAGTCCGTCGCGCCCAGCCGCACGGCTTCCGCCGCGCGCTCTTCGCCGATGGACCCCGACACGAAGATGAACGGCAGGTCCCGCTCGGTTTCCCGGGTCCGCTTCAGCGCATCCGTTCCGCAATACCGCGGCAGGCTGTAGTCGGAAATGACCACGTCCACGTCGCCGGCGGCCAGTTCGCGGTCGAAATCCGCCGCTTCCGACACGACCACGAGGTCGCACTCCACGCGCTCGTTGCGGAGCATTTCCTGCACGAGCAAGGCGTCGGCGGGATTGTCCTCCAAATGGAGGATTTTCAGCCGCCGGGGAGCATTCTCCGGGCACGGAGCCGGGGTTGCGGCGGCAGGATTTGGGCGGGATGCATCCATGTGGTCGGCGATTCCCTGCGGTTCAGGATGGGCCCGCGCCCGGGGCCTGGGGCACCGGCGACGGTTCGTTGAGAAAGCCCCAGAAAAGGCCGATTTCGCGCACGGCGCGGATGAAGTCGTCGAAATTGAGCGGCTTGACGACGTAGGCGTTCACGCCGTTTTCGTAGCTGCGGACCAGATCCGCCTCTTCGCGCGACGAGGTCAGCATCACGACGGGGATGAGGCGCAGGTTCGGATCCTTCTTGATGGTTCGCAGCACTTCCAAACCATCCACTTTCGGCATTTTGATGTCCAGCAGGATCACGGCGGGATCCCCCTGGGTGCGGGAGGCGTATTTGCCCCGGCGGCAAAGAAAGTCGAGGGCCTCCGCGCCGTCGTGCACCACCTCGACTGGGTTGACCATGTGGCTGTCCGACAGCGCGGCGAGCGTCAGCTCGGCGTCGTTGGGATTGTCTTCGGCCAGCAAGATGTATTTTCCGTTCATGGGTTGTCTCCCGTCGCGCTTCCCGCCGCCGATACGACCGGCAGGGTGAAATAGAACGCCGCGCCCTGATCCACCGCGCCTTCCGCCCAGGTGCGGCCGCCGTGCCGCACGACGATGCGGCGCACGTTGGCGAGCCCGATGCCGGTCCCCTCGAATTCCGCTTCGGTGTGCAGCCGCTGGAACACGCCGAACAGCTTGTCGGCGTACTTCATGTCGAAGCCGGCGCCGTTGTCGCGCACGCACACGACGATCTCGCCGCCCGCGCGGCGGGCCGAGACCTCGATCCGGGCCGCGGGTTTCTTGCCGGTGTATTTCACCGCGTTGCCGAGCAGGTTGGCCATCACCTGCCGCAGAAGGGCGCGGTCCGCCACCACCTCCGGCAGCTCGCCGATCTGCCACTCGACGGTTCGGCCGCGCGTTTCCGGCTCCAGCTCGCGCCGGCATTCCTCCACGATCGGCGCCAGCGGCAAAGGCTCCGCGCGCATCTGCGCGCGGCCGGTGCGCGAAAACAGCAGCAGGTCGTCGATCAGCGCGGCCATCTTCTGGGCCGCTCCGGAAATAACCTCCAGATAGCGCTGGGCCGTTTCGTCCAGCTGGCCTTTCACCTTGGACTGCAGCAGCTGGACGAAGCCGGAGACGTGCCGCAACGGTGCGCGCAAGTCGTGCGACACCGAATACGAGAACGCCTCCAGTTCCTTGTTCGCGTCCCTCAGCGCCGCTTCGCTTTTGTGCAGCGACGCCTCCACCGCTTTGCGGCGGCGGATCTCGGCGGCCATCCGCCGGTTCCAATAGGCGAACACCGCCAGCAGCGCCAGCACCCCCGCGCCGATCTTGTACACCTTCGCGTAGTCGATGCGCTGCTCGTAGGTGACGCTCATCCACTTCCGCGCGATGGCGTTTTTCTCTTCCTCGTCGATGTCTTCCAGCGCCTTGTCGAGGATCTGCGCGAGGAGGTCCCATTCCTTGCGGCAGGCGAAGGCCGGCTGATAGACGAAGCTGGTCGAACCCGCCACTTTGACGCGGCTGTGGCCGCCCGCCTGGATGTAGTGGCTGGTGATCAGCAAGGTGCCCACGAAAGCATCCACCGTGCCGTCCTCCAGCATCCGCAGCGCGGTGGGCACGTCCTTGGCGTCGGCCATCTCCATCTCGGGACATTGGGGCACCAGCGCCTCTTTCATCGCATACCCGGGCACGAAGGCCACCTTGCGGTTCTTGAGTTCGGCGACGTCCCCGACGTAGGGCGTGTCCGCCCGCGTGAAAATCGCCGCCTGGAGCGACAGGTACGGGGGCGTGAACGCGAAGTCCTGCTTCCGGGCGCTCGCCTTGGTCAGGGACGTCAGCAGATCCACCTTGCCCTCCCGGAGCATGTCCTGCGCCTGCCACCAGGCCGGAACCGGCACGTGCCGGAAATCCACGCCCAGCGCCTTTCCGAACCGCTCCAGATAGTCGCGCGAAATGCCCCGCGGGATCCCCTCCTGATCGATGAATTCCACCGGCGCCCAGCGCGGATTGCTGCCGAACCGGATCACGGGATGGGCGGCCAGCCACTGTTTTTCCTCCGGCGAGAGCCGGATCCACGCCAGGCCGGCGCCCCGGTCCTGCCCGACGCCGCCCCAGCGCGCGAAGATTTCCTGCACGCTCTGCTGGGACAGGGAGGCCAGCGCCCGATCCAGCAGGGCGGTCAAAATCGGCTCGTCCTTGCGCACGCCGATGGCGTTGACGGACTCCGTTTCCCGCACGGTGCCTTGCACCTGTAGGTTGGCGAGCAGCTCGCGGCCGATGACCCAGGTCGCGCCCGCCCGGGTCCCCACGTAGGCGTCCGCCTTTTCCGCGGCCACGGCCAGCAGCGCTTCGCGCGCGGAAGGATATTCCGCCACCCGAATCGCGGGATATTGGGATCGAACGTGGTCCGCCTCGATCGTGCCGGCCTCGACCGCCACCGTGCGCCGGCGCAGGCTTTCGAGCGAATCGTAATACACCTGGCCCTTGCGGGCCACGATCGCATGCGGCAGCGTCGCGTAGGGCTTGGTGAACCGGAAGGGTCCCTCCCCGTCGAGGCGCGGCGCCACATCCATCACCGCGTCCAGCTTCTCGGCTTTGCAGTCCGCCACAAGCTGGGCGAGCGGGCCCGGAACCGCCTCGATCCGGCCGTCCAGCCATTCGTTCAGCAAGGCGATGAAATCCGCGCCGATGCCGTGCACCTGCCCGGATTCGTCCACGAAGTCCATCGGCGGCCCGTCGTTCCGCACCCCGAAGCGGAGGCGCGGATGCGCGGCGAGCCACGCCTGCTCCGCCGGATCGGGATCGAAACGAGCCCCCGCCCTGCTGGAGGCCTCGAACCACTTCGCCTGGATGGCGCGACCGTCCTTCCGGAGCACGGACGCCAGCGCCCGGTCCAGCAGCGCCGCCGCGACCGGCCAATCCTTGCGGACGCCGAGCGCGAGCACCACCGGCGGCTTTTCCAGCCGGCCCTGCAGGTGCAGGTTGGTCAGCATCTCGCGCTCGATCAGGTACAGCGCCACGGCCCGGTTCCCGGCATAGGCATCGGCTTGGCCGCGGGCGACGGCATCGAGCGCATCCCGCGTAGAGCCATACCGGCGGATCCGCACGCTTGGAAAATTGTCCTCGAACCATTCCACGTTGCCGAAGCCCTTTTCCAGCGCTACCGTGCGCCCCGCCAGCGACTGCGCCGACGGATAATACCGCGCGTTCCGCCGGCCCACGATCACGTGCGGGATCTCGAGATAGGATTGCGTAAACGCGAGGAAGTCCTCGCGGTCGGGCTTCGGCGTCGCGTCCATCAGCCCGTCCAGCTCGCGGTTCTTCACCTTTTCGAGGTTCGCGTCGAAGGGACCGGGGACGATCTGGAGCGCGCCGCCCAGCAGCCGGTTCATCTCCTCCAGCACGTCCGCGCCGAGGCCCGTCGGCTGGCCCGCTCGATCCAGAAAATCCAGCGGCGGCCAGTCCGCCATGACGCCGACGCGAATCGCCGGGTGTTCCGCCAGAAACGCCTGCTCCTCGGCCGTCGGCGCGAACGCGCCGTTGCCGCCGTTCGGTGCGGAAGCCGACGGCTCCGCCGCGAAGGCCACGCAGGCCCCGAAACCGCCCAACGCCAGCAGCGTTATCCGCCTGGCGAAACCCGCATGGACGCTGCGTCTCACGGCATAAAAAATAACCGCCCGCCACCATGGAAACCAGCGCATTCCGCCGCCCGAACGATATCCGAACGTGCGGCGCCCCTCCTCGGGACTATCGTTTTTTCTTCTTCTTTTCGGACGGCGGCGGCGGCAGCGGCATGTCGGGGCGGCGGGCCTGCGTGCGGGCGATGGATTGCGCGCGGCGCCACTTGGCGATTTCCGCATGGTTGCCGCTGGTCAGGATTTCGGGGATCGCCATGCCGCGGTAGACGGGCGGACGGGTGTAGTGGGGATACTCCAACAGGCCCGTGGTGAAGGATTCATCGTCGGCCGCCCCCTCCCCGCCCAGCGCGCCGGGCAGGAGCCGCACGACGGCATCCACGACGATCGCCGCGGAAATCACGCCGTTGGTCAAAACGTAGTCGCCGATGGAAATTTCCAGGTCCGCGAGCGCCTCGCGGATGCGCTCGTCCACGCCTTCGTAGTGGCCGCACAGGATGATGAGGTGCGCTTCCTTCGACAGCGCCATCGCCGTGGCCTGCTTGAAGGGCTCGCCCTGCGGCGTCATCAGGATCACCTTGGAATCGGGCCGGCGCAGAGCGTCCACGGCCTTGAAGACGGGCTCGGGCTTCATCACCATGCCGGGCCCGCCGCCATAGGGCCGGTCGTCGGTGGTGAGATGCGCGCCGGTGGCGAAGTCGCGCAGATTGACACAGCGGATTTGGACGAGGCCGGCCTCCTGCGCCCGCTTTAAAATGCTTTCCCCCAGTATGCCGTCGAGCATCCGGGGGAAAATGGTGACGATATCGATCTGCAGCGGAGCGTCCGCCATGGGAAGGCGCCTATTCGACGACTTCGAGCATGGCGCGCTTGTTCTGCCGCGCCGCGACCGTGCTGAGCAGCGTGCGGATCGCACCGACGGTCTTGCCGCTCTTGCCGATCACTTTGCCGACGTCTTCGGGGTGGCAGCGCAGTTCGTACACGATGGTGCGCTCGCCCTCGATCTCCGCGATGCGGAGATCTTCGGGATGGTCGATCAGCGTCTTGACGACGTATTCAATGAGTTCTTTCATGGGAGTCCTCGAAGGGGGAAGGGAGAAAATGGAGGGGGAGAATCCGCGCGGGAGCGCGGACTACTTCGCGGCGGCGGCCGCGGCCCGGCTCTTCTTGAGCAGGATGGCCACGGTTTCGCTGGGCTGCGCGCCCTTGGCGAGCCACGCTTCGGCCTTGGCCAGGTCGAGCTGGTAGTTGTCGGTCTTCTTGCCGGGCTGGTACCAGCCGAGCTCTTCGAGGAAGTTGCCGGCGTTCGCGCTGCGAACGTCGGTCGCGACGATGCGGAAGAAGGGTTTCTTGTTGGCGCCCATTCTGCGGAGACGAATCTTGACCATGTTGTATCCTGTGTTGTTCCTAATGTTGCCGCTCCCGGGCGCGGCCATACCATGTTGAAGACCCGGGCTTTCGACAAATCGGCGTGCGTTCTACCTGAAAAGCCCCCCCCGAGGCAATCTTTTTTGCATTTGCTTCATCTTCTTGGCCATCTGCTGGGCCTGGCGGAAACTGCGCAGGAGCTCGTTGACGTCGCTGACCTGCAGGCCGCTGCCGCGCGCGATGCGCTTGCGGCGGCTGGCGTCGATCAGGTCGGGATGGCGCCGTTCGCGCGGCGTCATGCTCAGGACGATGGCCTCGGACTTCTTCATCTGGCCGCCGGAATCGTTCTCGATGCGGCTGCGCACGTCGCCGGCAAGCGCCCCGGCGCCGGGGATCATGTCCAGCAATTTGCCCATCGAGCCCATCTTCTTGATCTGGCGCATCTGGGCGAGGAAATCGTTCAGGTCGAGCCC